>NZ_VXKH01000019.1 GCF_008693065.1 Corynebacterium tuscaniense
AGCACACGCCACAGCGGCGAGCGCCGCACTGCGCTTGCTCCGCGACATCACCGCGGAGTCACCCGCCCCGCATCACGCTCCGCGCGCGCCAAATCCGGCATCCGGTCAATCGCAATACGCGCCAACTTTCGCTCATCCGCGTACGCCAAATGCTCAATCAACTCACTAATAGGCACCCAGGCCACCTCGGTGACCTCCGGGTCGTCGTTATTGAGCACCCCATCGACATAGCGCAACAAATTGTGGTGCACGGTCTTATGTATCCGCACCCCATCGGAGACAAACCAGTAGTCAATGACACCGAGCTCCTCAAACGGCTCCCCGTAAATTCCCGTTTCCTCCCATACTTCACGCCGGGAGGTATCCCACTGATTCTCCCCGGGCTCCACGTGCCCCTTCGGCATCGACCACAGAAGCCGCCCACGCCGATCAATGCGGCCAATCAGCGCCACATAAATCCGCGCCAGATTCACCGACCCGTTCTGACGCACCGCCTCCGCCATGCCGGACACAACGAGCCCACCCGCGCTTGTCTCATCCCGCGTCTCCATTGTGTGCTCAGGCGTGTACGTGCGCTTCGCACCGCTTGTCGACGAATTCGGCCGCCGATAATAATTCTTCCCCCCACGCTTCCCACCGCGTTGGTGTCCACGCTGGTTTCCGCGCTGGCCCCCACGTTGATGACTGCGCTGCGACGACCGTGACTTCGAAGTGTGCTTGCGGGTCTTGTGCTCCTGCTTGTCGGAGTCTTGTTTGCTAGAGCCCTGCTTGTTTGCACCCTGCCGATTACTGCCCTGCCTGTTTTGTGCATGGCCGGGTCCGCGGCGGCGCCGGCGACGCCTCCTTTGTCCTTGGCCTTGGGGCGGGGTGTTCTCAGTCATTGTGTCCGATCGTATCCGCCAGGCTCATATATAGGGAACTTGAGGCCTGTAAGGTAAGGCGGGTGAATACTCCGACGAATACGACTGATCCCGCCGGACTGTTTAATCTTCCGGAGAAGGGGGACTCCACCGCGTTTATTGGGTTGTTGGCGCGGGCACAGGGGGCCGTCGGAAAGCTTGATGCCTTGCTGGCTCCGCTGGCGCGTGCTTTTCATGCGCGCGGTGAGTCGCTCTACCTGGTGGGCGGGCCGGTGCGTGATGCGATGCTGGGGCGGCTGGGCCATGACCTGGACTTCACCACATCCGCGCGCCCGGAGGTCATCCGCGAGATCCTCGATGAGTGGGGTGAGACGGTCTGGGACACGGGCATTGAATTTGGCACCGTGTCCGCGTCGAAGAATGGCCAGCAAGTGGAGATCACCACTTTCCGGGCCGACCTTTATGACGGCGTGACGCGCAACCCCGAAGTCACCTTCGGCGACACTGTCGAGGGCGACCTTGTCCGCCGTGATTTCCGCGTGAATGCGATGGCGATTGAGTTGGCGTCTGGTTCTTCTGACTCTTCGAGCTCTGAATCAGAGCTCGAACTCGAACTCGAATTGGACTTCCACGACCCCTGCGACGGCTTGAAAGACCTGCTCAACCACGTGCTGGACACCCCGCAGGAACCGGAAGTGAGCTTCCGCGATGACCCCCTGCGGATGCTGCGCGCGGCGCGGTTTGTCTCACAGCTCGGCTTCACGGTGAGCCCGCGCGTGAAGCAGGCGATGACGGACATGGCGGATGAGATAGGCCGCATCACTGTCGAACGCGTGCAAGCGGAGTTGGACAAACTCATGCTAGGTATCCAGCCGTGGGAAGGCATTGACCTGCTGGTGGAAACCGGCCTGGCCGATCATGTTCTGCCGGAGATCCCCGCGCTGAAACTGGAGCGCGATGAGCACATGCAGCACAAGGACGTCTACGCCCATTCGCTGACCGTCCTGCGTCAGGCAACGGAGCTTGAGGACCCGGAGGAGGGCCCTGACCTGGTGCTGCGCTGGGCGGCTCTGCTCCATGACATTGGCAAACCTGACACGCGCGAGCTCCAGGACGGTGGCCGGGTGTCCTTCCACCACCACGAAGTTGTGGGAGCCAAGCTGGCCCGCAGACGCATGCGCAAGCTGAAATACCCCAAGCATGTCATCGCGGATGTCAGCCAGCTGGTCTATCTGCACATGCGTTTCTACGGTTTCGGCGAAGGCCAGTGGACTGATTCCGCTGTGCGCCGCTACGTCACCGATGCCGGCGAACTTCTCCCCCGCCTGAACAAACTCGTGCGCGCCGACTGCACCACGCGCAACCCGAAAAAGGCAGCGCGTTTACGCCGCAGCTACGACGACCTTGAGGAACGCATCGCGGACCTTTCTGCCAAGGAGGACCTTGCCCGAGTCCGGCCTGACCTGGACGGCAACGAGATCATGCAGATCCTGGGTCTCGAGCCCAGCCCCGAGGTGGGCAAAGCCTGGAAGTACATGAAGGAACTCCGCCTGGAGCGCGGCGAGCTCGACCACGACGAGGCCGTCGCTGAGCTCAAGGCCTGGTGGGAGGTCAACCATGCCTGAGTTTTTCTACGCCGACCGCCTCTTCACCGCGCTTGAGCGCGAAGAGCCCGCCCCCGGCATGCTTATGCTCGCCGCGCCGGGCATGCTTAGCGACGAGTTCGCGCGCACCGTCGTCCTCATCATCGAACACAACCTGGAACACACCCTTGGCGTTGTGCTCAACCGCCGCAGTGAAGTCGCCGTGGCCAATGCGCTGCCGGAATGGCTCGACTACGTGGCTAAACCGCAGGCGCTGTACCTCGGCGGACCGGTCAGCCCCCAGGCCGCCATCGGTGTTGGTGTGACCACCGCCGGCACTGTTCTTGAGGATCACCCGGAGTTCACCCGCTTGGCCAACCGCCTCGTCCACGTGGACCTTTGCACCGACCCTGCCATGCTTGACGGCCTGCTCGAAGGCGTGCGCATCTTCGCCGGTTACGCCGAATGGGTGCCTGGCCAGCTCAATGAGGAGGTTGAGCGCGGCGACTGGTACATCGCCCCCGCCCTGCCCTCCGATGTCATCGCGCCTGCCGGCACCGACCTTTACAGCGACATCATGCGCCGCCAGCCCATGCCTCTGCCGTTGTTCTCTACGTTCCCGGCGGATATTGATGACAACTAACTCTCAGATCCGCTCTGAAATCCGCGGTGGCATCCGGGACACCTGGCTCGTCGGCCTGGGCCTCATCCCTCTTGGCTTGGCGTTTGGCCTGGTCATGGTGCAAGCCGGCTTCGCGTGGTGGTGGACACCAATCTTCTCCATCATCATCTACGCCGGTTCGATGGAATTCCTCGCCGTTCAACTTGTCACCACCGGGGTCGGCCCCCTGTCCGCCGCCATCACCGGTTTCATGGTCAACTTCCGCCACATTTTCTATGGCCTCACCTTCCCGCGCCACCTCATTTCCTCACCGCTCGGCCGCGCGTACAGCACCTATGCGCTTACCGACGAGTCCTACGCCATCACCTCCTCCCGCCCCCCAACCGCACCCAATTCTGGTGCCCGTGTGCTGACCATTCAGATCCTGTGCCAGCTGATGTGGGTGCTGCCCGGCATCGTGGGGGCGTTGTTGGGGGCCGCGATTCCGTCCTCAGTCATTGGCGTCGATTACGCACTGACCGCACTCTTCATTGTTCTGGCCTACGAGGCTTTCCGCGCGAACCCGGATTTCTCCCTGCCACTGACCGCCACTGTGATTGCTGCGCTTCTCGCCGTGCTTGCTCCCAGCTGGCTCCTCATGGCCGGGTTGAGCGCCTACTTCCTCGTGCTTATCCTCCGTTATGCCCGGCCCGGCGTCGATCGCGCTTTAGAGCTCCGTGCCTCGCGTCTTTCATCGGGTGGTGAAAAGTAGTGGGGGTTTTTGGTCTGCCTAAAGGCGTCACCTTATCCATGGTCGCCGCGGTACTTATACCCGTGGCCATCATCACCGTTTTGCTGCGCGCCCTCCCTTTCTCCTTCCTCCGCCTCCTCAAAGGCAGCCCGTTCATCGACTTCCTCGGCGCCACCATGCCCGTCGGCGTGATGACCGTCCTGGTCGTCTACACCTTCTCCACCATCGCCCACAACGCTTCCATCCCCCACGGCCTTCCCGCCGCTCTCATCGCCGGCGCCCTGACGCTTGCCCTCCACGCCTGGAAGCGCCGCGCCGGCCTTTCCATCCTCGCCGGCACCGCGGCGTACATGGTGTTGGTCAACCTGGTGTTCTAGTGGGCGTTTTAGCTCATGTTCTAATGCCCAGGTAGTTTTGTTGCCAAATTGAAGTTTTGGCATGCTTTTTGGGAACTCGCTTTCCAGAGCTCTTTGCCAGCGTTAATCTGCAGTTGCTGTCCCACGTACTGCTTTTCCTATTCAAGGAGCTCCCATGAAGCGCCGTTTCGTTGCTGGTGGCCTCGCAGCCATCACTGCACTATCTCTGTCCGTGGCCAATGACGAAATGTTCAAGTACAAGATCGGCACCACCTTCGATACTCTTCTCGCCTCCGGCATCGCTGCCATGCTCCTTGCTATTCTTGGTGGTGTTGGGTTTCAGCAGGACAAGATCAAGGTCTCGTTCTAAAAACTCTGGGACTTTTTGTCCTGGGCGCTATCTCTACGTCCGCACTGCGTACTCGACTAACACCATCACTTGAACCCTCATTCAAAGGAGATCCCCATGAAGCGTCGTTTCATCGCTGCCGGCCTTGCTGCCGCTACTGCCCTGTCCCTGTCCGTCGCCCCCGCCTACGCTATCGAACTCCCAATGACCTCCTCCTACGAGTCCAGCAGCAAGAGGATCGACAAGCGCCTGCAAGACGCTGATAAGTCAGGCGATAAGAAGGAGCTTCGTCGTGCTATTAGCAGCGCCTCAGCCTTTGAAAAGTTCATGAAGCCTTTTACGGAAAACGACATGAACAACTCGTACAAGATCGGCACCACCTTCGACATCTTGCTCGGCACAGGCATTGCAGCTGCCATCCTCGCCCTTCTCGGTGGCGCCGCGCAGCAGCAGGGCCTGATCAAGCTCCCGTTCTAAAAACCCCGGGACTTTTTGCCCTGAACTAACCCCGACCATTTCTCCATGCTCGAACTGAGTGCGGAGAGGGTGGTTGGGGTTTTGGGTTTTTGGGGGGGCGTCGATAAGCAAATGGCTCCTTGAGCTGCGGTGAACTTTTCATGAATGCGCTGCTTGAATGGTGGATCGGTCCTAAGCTGTGCGTGCTTGAAACTAGCTTAAGGAGTACCGATGAAGTCCCGTTTTGTTGCTGTCGCGTTGGCTGCATGTGTGCTTGTCGGGGTGGCGGCGCCGGCGCATGCGGAGGCGGGCCACCCTGTTGACCAGCGCAGTTCCGTGAAGTCGGTTCTTGAGCTCAGCTCACCTTCGCACAGCTCGCAGCACTGGTCTTTTGCCACGGATGAACAGCTTAAAGAAAAGTGGGATGCGGCGGTGCGCGTGGGCTTCTTCACCCCCGTGATTGAGCAGATCTATGGCCTTGAGATCAGCGACGTCACTTGGCAGGAGCGTCAGGCGGCGAATGAGGGCAAATTTGAGGCGAACCCGATTCCCAATCAGGTGCTTGGCAGTTCGCTCAAGTGGGACGCGGCGCGCGGGCAACAGCTGGGTACGGCGCTGAACTGGTGGATCGGTATTGGTGTTGCCGCCACTGTTCTGACTGCCGGTGTGACGGCGTTTTTTGGTGGTGCTTTTGATTAGGTGCAGGGCTTTAACGCTGCTTTAGCTCCCTTTTTCGACGGATTTTCACCCGCGCTGACCTTGGTGTTGTGGATAAGTGTTCGAAAATAGGGCCCATCTAGCGCTTCAAGGCACGGGGCGTGTCGCACCCATGTGAAAGTATGTTCGCATGTGCTCAAGGTGAGCGCATGGCAATGACGTCACGTGGGGAAAGGGGGCGACATGAGTGCACCGGTAAAAACGCCGAGTTTTGCCACGGAGAACCCGTCCGATCCGGTCGCGCGAGCGCATTGGGCACTCCGTAAAGCCGAGTATGAGCTGTTCAAAGAGTATGCCGAAGGCGACCGTGAGTTGGTAGACAGCCGCGACTTCGACCAGGAGTACGCGCGGTTATCCAAGTCCACTGGCATGCCAAAGTGGCAGGTAGACCATGCTGTCATGGCCTACATGGCCCTGCGAGAGCTACCTCGCTTGCGGGAGTTACAGCGGGAATATCAGCGCTTAGATCTGCCGCGCCTGAAGGCCGTGAGCGACGCGATGGACAGCTTCGGGGAGAACGCATCGCCCGAGGTCTACGCCGCGGTGGATGAGGTGCTGGTGGAGATCTTCACACCACACCGGCACAACGCCGCGCTGCCGACGGTGAGCACCATCAAAAGGAGAATCAACAAGCTCATCGCGGACTTCGACAACGCGGCGGCGTTCTGCCCCGAGAACCGCAAGGAACGCGAGGAGCGCCCCAAAGAGATACCGCCGGGCTCATGTGAAGTCACCTTTCACAATGGCCGCGTGGGCGCTCATGCCAGCGGGATGACCGTGATGGGCGACATTGCCACGATGGCGATGACAAGGGCGGCTATTGACGCGACTGCGCGCGCCCACGCCCTCACCCTCGAAGACACGGTGCTCAAGCTTCTCACCGGCGAGATCACCCCGTCAGGCAACGCCACCGTGAGCGTCTACGCCCCGAAAGGCCCTGATGGATCGGTGGATCTGACTAAGTCCGTGTTCTTCCCCGGCTTCGGCTGGACTAACGCGGTGGGCACGGAGAAATTCCACTCGCTGGCCGGGCTGAACGGGTTTGAGACCAAAAACCCCGCCACTTTTGTGGACTTGGAATCCACCGCCACGCACACCGTCAACGGCCACGATGCACCGGAGAAGGTCAAAGAATTCGTGCGTATGCGCGACGGCCACTGCATCTTCCCCGGCTGCACTGTCCCAGCCCGACGGTGCCAGCTCGACCACCGCATCGCCTACGAAGAAGGTGGGCCCACCACCGCCTCAAACCTGTACTGCCTCTGCCAAAAACACCATAACGTAAAAACCGATAAAAGGGCCTTCTACCTGCCCGATCCCTTCACCGGCGACATCGTGTGGCTCTTCGCGGACGGCACCTACGCCATCACCAAACCCGCTGGCTTCCTCCGCGACCAGGTCACACCAACAGCACCGCGCTGGGTCTCTACGCTCAGTCAAGTTCGCAGCCACAAGCAAAAAGTCGCCCACTTTTACGCAAAAGCACACACGCTTATCGACGGCTACGAGGCCGGCACCCCCTACCCCACCACCATCGAAGCGCTGGAGAAACTCGAACAAGAATACGGGCTCAAGTTCCCCTTCGCGCCTGAACCGCCAGCTCAGGAGCCAGATCCGGACTACGAGCCACCGCCGGAGGACGACGAGGTTGAGGAGGAGGTGGGTGCCTAGGTGCCTAAAGCTCCGGGAACTTCGCGCGGGCCTCCGCCCAGAGTCCCTCAAAGTGGTCCGCGGTGACGTGTTCAGCCTCGATGCCTTCGAACTGGTCGTAGGTGTCCGGGTGCGGGACGGTGTCGAGGGGGCGGTTGGCATTGCCGATGACGCGGCCCGCGATAAACGCCCCCGTAATGGCGTGGTCCGGGGTGAGCTCAATCATGCGCACCATGCGACACTCGTGGGGGTTGAGCTCAACGAGTTCGGCGATGTTGACTACGGAGCCAGCGCCCGGGATCGTCAGTGTCGTGCGGACAAAAAGTGGCGGGGTTTTTGGTTCAGGCTGTGGGTCAGACACCGCTTCCCTACTCCTGCTCGCCGGCGATGACATTCCCGCCGTCCTGGGTGACGGGGGCGGGTGTCATGCCGGACTGGGAGGGGCCGTCCACAACCTCGCCGGTGGCGATGTCGAAGACGGAGCCGTGGGACGGACAACGCACCGTGTTGCCCTTGACCTGGGTGATTGGGCTGCCCTGGTGCGGGCACGTGGTGGAATACGCCACAAAGTTGCCCTCAGTTGGCTGGGCGATGATGAATTTCCCCACGATGACGGCACTGCCCACCGCCACCTGGGTTGCAGCGACCTCAGCTGGAGCGGGCTTGCCACAGGCGGCGAGGAAAGCGCCGGCAAAAGTGGTGGCGGTGCCGAGGATGAACATGCGACGGGAGCAGACGGGGCCGGAAGGGTTCTGGGCTGCTGAGTTCTGAGCTGTCATGGTTTCAGGGTAGCGCGCTTCATGGCGGTGACGTAGGAAGTAAGTTCGGTTTTCAGGGCGTCCATGTCGCGGATGGTGCCCGGGTTGGGGTGGGTGTAGTCCACGTGAGCATCGATGATCTTCGCGATGGCGGAGCCCGTGATGGCGCCGGACGCGCCAGCGGCGATAGCGTCGGCAACGTGCTGCGGGGTGGAGATGCCGAAGCCGAGGAGGACGGGCGGGCCGCCGTAGGAGGTGATGTTGGAAACGACGTCCGAAAGCCCTGTCGTCTGCGACTCGTGCTCGGTGCCGGTCACGCCGTCGCGGGAAATGGCGTAGATGTAGCCACGGGAATGGGCGGCAACGCCTTCGAGGACCTCCGGTCGTGCCTGAGCAGGGGCGATGAACACTGGGTCGATGCCAACGGCAGTGGCGGCCTCAACGAAGGGGGCGCCTTCCCGCACGGGCGCATCGGGGACGAGGACGGCGTCAGCACCAGCCTCGTGGAGTTCAGTGTAGAACTTCTCCAACCCGCGGACATACGGCACGTTGGCGTAGACGAGCATGCCGATCGGGGTGTCCGGGTGGCGGCGGCGTATCTCACGGATCTGGTCCAGGCAGGAGTCCACGGTGGCGCCGCCGTCGAGGGCACGGAGGTGTGCTTTCTGGATGGTGGGGCCGTCCGCCACGGGGTCGGAGAAAGGAACGCCGAGTTCGAGGGCGTCTGCGCCAGCGTCGATAAGCGTAGAGATGATCTCCACCGCATCGTCGGCGGATGGATCCCCGAGCATGACGAATGGGACAAAAGCCCCCTCGTTTTTTGCTTCGAGAGCTTCAAACAGCGCGGTGAAACGGGACATTAGTTGGTTCCCTTCTCTTCGTCAGTGACTACGTACTCCGGGTGCTTCTCCAGGGTCTTTCGGACGTGAGCAATGTCCTTATCTCCGCGACCCGAAAGGGACACGAGGATGGTGGTTGGGGTCTGGGACTCCTTGGCTTCGTCTGCGCGCTGCAGCGCGTAGGCTAGAGCGTGGGAGGACTCAAGCGCGGGGATGATCCCTTCGTGGCGGGACAGATTCTGGAAGGCGCGCAGGGCTTCGGCATCGGTGACGGGCACGTATTTCGCGCGACCGGTCTTAGCCAGGTGGGCGTGCTGCGGGCCGACGGCCGGGTAGTCCAGGCCCGCGGAAATGGAATAGGACTCCTCCACCTGGCCGTCTGGATCACGCATGAGGTAGGACTTGGTGCCGTGCAAAATTCCCATGGTCCCTGCGTAAATAGCAGCGCCATGCTGGCCGGAGTTAACGCCGTGGCCGCCGGGCTCAGCGCCGACGAGCGCCACGGATTCGTCCTCGATGAAGTCAGCGAACATGCCGATGGCGTTGGAGCCACCACCGATGCAGGCAACAACGACGTCCGGCAGCGCACCGGTCTGCTCCAGCATCTGGGCCTTCGCCTCAACGGAAATGACCTTGTGGAACTCGCGCACCATCGTGGGGAATGGGTGCGGGCCGGCGGCAGTGCCGAGGAGGTAGTGGGAATTGTGGAAGGTGGCGGTCCAGTCACGCAGCGCCTCATTCACCGCGTCCTTGAGGGTGCCGGAACCGGAATCCACGCCGACGACCTCAGCGCCCATGAGGCGCATGCGGTACACGTTGGGGGCCTGGCGCTCCATGTCCTTGGCGCCCATGTAGATCACGCAGTCCAGGTCCATGAGTGCGCACGCCAGGGCGGTGGCGGTGCCATGCTGACCAGCGCCTGTCTCCGCGATGATGCGGGTCTTGCCCATCTTCTTGGCCAGAAGTGCCTGACCAATCACCTGGTTGGTCTTATGGGCGCCACCATGCACGAGGTCCTCGCGCTTTAGGAAGATCCGGGCGTAATCGTTACCGCGCGTGAGGTTCTTCGCCTCCCACAGTGGAGTCGGTCGGCCTAGGTAATCGCGGAGGAGACGGCGGTATTCGGCCATGAACTCCGGGTCGTTCCAGGCATCTACAAAAGCCTGTTCTAGTTGGTCAAGAGCCGGAAGCAGTGACTCCGCAACGAACTGTCCGCCAAACTCCCCGAAGTATGCGGGAAGGATGGTTCGGCCGCCGTTGCGCGAGTCCGTGGAGCGCGAGTCAGTGGAGTCAGTCATGTGGTTCCTTTTAGTAGTGAAAGCTTCGGATCCGCTCAAACACGGCGCGCAGCGCGCCCGCGTCTTTCTGGCCAGCCCACTCCCCTGCTTCGGCGGGGTATTCCACGCCGGAGTTGAGGTCAACGCCGAGGCAGCCGACAGACAGCGCGGCGTCGAGGTTGTCGGCGCCGATGCCGCCGGCCAGGAGGCTTTGGTTTCGGACTTCGTCGGGGATGGTGCTCCAATCGAATTTAGAGCCGGAGCCACCGTCCTTCGCATCGAGCACAAGCTTATCGACGTTCCCCGCCAGCCCCTGCGCAACCGCCGCCCCATCGGGGTGCGACATAGACACGGCGCGCCAGATCTCAGGGGCGGGGCTGGCCTCGGGAAGGGTGGCTAGGTCGGTGCGGATGGCGCGAATAAGCTCGTGCTCTTTGGCGAGACTCCCCTGGTACGGAGCGTGAATCTGTACGGCGTGGATGGGGCCGTCGATGTTGGAAATGAGGTCGGCCCAGCCTTCGGTGCGGCGACTGACGGCGACATAGTGGAGACCGGGTTCGTGCGCCATGATGTTCTGCGATGTTTCACGTGAAACATTGCGAGGGCTGGCGTCCTCGAAGATGAGACCACCGTAGACGGCGCCAGCGGCGCGAGCCGCTTGGGCGGCGGACCAGGAGGTGAGGCCGCAGACTTTGTTGGGGCCGTAGACGAGCATGCGGGCGGCCCAGTCGATGTCTGGGGTTCCGGTGAGTTGGGAGCCGACGAGGAAGCCGTCGGAGTGGCCTCCGAGGCGGCGGACAGTTTCCACATCGCTGATCCCGGACTCGGAGACGATGAGGGAGCCTTCGGGGGCAAGGGGCGCAAGGCGTGCGGATCGGTCTAGATCAATGGACAGGTCGTGCAGATTGCGGTGGTTGACTCCGAAGATCCTGGCGCCGAGTTTGGTGGCGCGGGCTGCTTCTTCCTCATCGATGACTTCGGTGAGGACGTCAAGGCCAAGGCGGTCGGCTTCGGAGTGGAGGCGGGTATAGGTAACGTCATCAAGCACGCTCAGCATGAGCAAGATGGCGTCGGCGCCGAAGTAGCGCGCGGCGTGGATTTGGCATTCGTCGATAATGAAGTCCTTGCACAGCACCGGGAGGTGTGTGGTGGAGGCGACGGTGGCCAAGTGGTCGTAGTCTCCCCCGAAGCGGTCCGGCTCGCAGAGAACGGAGATGCCGGCGGCGTAGCGGGAGTAGATGGACGCGATGGCGCCGGGCTCGTAGTGCTCGCGGATCATGCCGAGTGACGGCGAGGAGGACTTGCACTCCATGATGAAGCGTGTGCCGGGGCGTGCGAGCGAATCGTAGAGGGAACGCTCGGAGCGTGGCAGGGTCAGCGGGTCCACGTGGGAGATGCGGGCGCGAATTTCGTCAAGGTGACGAAATCGGCCTTGGACAATACCCTCCAAAACCGTTGACAGGCCCCCAGAATGGCGCACAACGGATTTACCCTGGTCAGAGGGGGTAAATTCAGAGGGGTTAAGATTAGGCGCCATAATTCGCTCCCTCGTGCTTGGCCAACCATTCGCGGACGGTGCCGTTGGTGATCAGCTCGGTGGCCTTGGTGACACCCTCGGCCATCGTGTCCGCCATGCCGTAGAGGTAGAACATCACGCCGGCGGTGGCGGCGACGGCATCGCGGTGGGCGTCCGGGCCGGTGCCGTCGAAAATAGCGCGGATGGCTGCGGCGTTCTCCTCGCCATCGCCACCTTCCAACTCCGCGAGGGTGTAGGTGGGCAGGCCGAGGTCTTCCGGGGTGATGGTGTAGTGCTCGATGTTGCCCTCACGGTCCAGCTCCCATACTTCGGTGGGGCCGTGAACGGCGACTTCGTCGGTGCCTGCGCCGTGAACGATAAGGGCGCGGCCACGGCCAAGTTCACGCATGGTCTCGGCAATGGTCTGGCCAAGAGCAGGGTTGGCAATACCCATGATCTGGTACTCAGGACGGCCAGGGGCGAGCAGCGGGCCAAGGGTGTTGAACAGGGTGGACACGCCCAGGGACTTACGCACCGGCTGCACGTGGGCGATCGCCGGGTTGTAGGCGGGGGCGAAAAGGAAGGTGAAGTTGGATGCCTCGAACTGTCGGACAGCACGCTCTGGGTCCAGGTCGAGCGGAATGTTCAGGGCTTCCAACACGTCAGCGGAGCCGGACTTGGAAGAGACGGAACGGTTACCGCACTTGATCATCTTCACTCCCCCAGCGGCAGCGACGAGGGAGGCGGCGGTGGTGATGTTGATGGTGTTCTTGCCGTCACCACCCGTGCCGGCGGTGTCCATGAGGCCCTCACCAGTGATGGGGAACGGACGGCCAGCGGCCAGGAAGGCCTTGGCGGCACCGGCGATATCGGCGAAGGTTTCACCGCGGGTGCGCACGGTGGCAAGGAGGGCAGCGATGTGCACATCGTCATAATCACCCACGGTGAGCGGGGTGAACGCCTCGATTGCCTCTTCCAGCGAGGGGTTCTTGTTATCCAGAAAACGACGGAAAATTTCGAGGGACTTTTCACTAGCCATTGTTGCTCACCTTAACTTTCTTCTCTAATAATTCCTTCACACACCGCTCCAGCAGCACGGGCCCAGCCGGGGTGAGGATGGACTCGGGGTGGAACTGGAGGCCGATGGACATGCCATCGGTAGTCTGCGCGGCCATGACCACATCGCCGACTTTGGTCTCGGTGCGGGCAAGTACCTCGATGCCGGCGGGGACATCGACAGTGCCCAGGGAGTGATAGCGGGCGACGGGCACGAGGCGTCCCGGGGTGTCACCGTGTTCGGGGCCACTGTCGATGGTCAGGCCGGTGAAGAGGGGGCTGGCCACGCCGGCGTCGCTAAGCGTCATTGCCTCACTGACACCATGGACCGGGCCGCAGGGGCTGACATTGCCATCGAAGTGCTCGATGAGAGCCTGGTAGCCAAGGCAAATGCCGAGGATGGGAATACGGCCTTGAGCTGCGCGGATGAGGTCCATCATGCAGCCGGCGTCCGCCGGGTAGCCGGGGCCGGGCGAGAGAATGATCACGTCGGGTTCGGCGGCGAGCACCTGGTCAACGGAGACGGTATTGCGGAACACGGTGAACTCGATGGCGGGCTCGGTGATCGTCGCGAGGGCGTCCACGAGGTTGTACACAAAGGAATCTTGGTTATCCAGCAGGACAACGCGGGCGGGCGAGTTCATCGGATCACCTCCACGGTCTTGGCCTGCGCCATCGCAATGGCATTAAGCACAGCGTAGGCCTTGTGCAGGGTTTCATCAGCTTCGGCCTGCGGATTGGAGTCACGGACAACACCGGCGCCGGCCTGCACGGTGGCCACCCCGCCGCGGACGTAAGCGGAGCGGATGACAATGCAGGTGTCGAATTCGCCGTTGCCGCGCAGGTACCCCACTGCCCCACCGTAGGAACCGCGGCGGGTGCCTTCGAGTTCGCGGATGAGTTCGGTGGCGCGCAGCTTCGGGGCGCCGGTCAGCGTGCCCATGTTCATGGAGGCGCGGTAGGCGTCGAGGGCATCCAAGTCGTCCGCAAGCGTTGCGGTCACGCGGGAGACTAGGTGCATGACGCGGGAGTAGCGGTCCACCTGCAGCAGCTCACGCACCTGGCGGGTGCCGGGGCGAGCTACGCGGGCCATGTCATTGCGGGCCAGGTCAACGAGCATGGTGTGCTCGGCGATCTCCTTGGCGTCGGTCCGCAGTTCCAACTCCATGCGCGTATCCAGTTCATGTGTTGCACCACGCGGGCGGGTACCGGCGATGGGATACAGCTGCACTTCGCGGGTCGCGGCGGAGAACTTCAGGTTGGACTCTGGGGACGCACCGAAGAGCTCGTACGGCTCCCCCGCTCGATCGAGCCCGCGCACGTAAAACATGTACGGCGACGGGTTGGAATCACGCAGCTGCTGGTAGGCGGCAAAAGCATCCGGGCACTCGGTCGTGAACGCTCGCGCCGGGACGACCTGATAAATATCGCCGTTATAAATGTTGTCTTTCAGCTTGTCCACATCGCGGCGGAACTCATCATCCGCCAAGCTCGCCTCCACGCGCAACGTGCCCTCGCCCTGCGGGGTTGCGGGCGTGGGGGTGTGTGCGGTGCGGATCAGCTCAGCAAGTTCAAGCATTCGCTTATCGACGTCCCCCGTCCCCCAATCAACCCCCGACAACCTCGCCGTCGACGCACGGTGATCGATGGTGAGCACGATTTCGGCGAGGATGAACTGGAAATCCGGGTAGGTGTTCGTGCTTTCGGCAACGTCTGGCAATTCCTCGAACGTGGCCAGGTAGTCGAACGCGAAACCGCCGACGACCATGGGGAGGATGTCCTCGGAGTCGGTGTAACCCGCATCGCGGGTGAGAGCGCGCAGCACCTCGACGGTGCTCGGGGCGGTGAGGCGCTCACGCTCATCCGCGACCATGGAGGGCGGGAAACTGAACGTGACCGGCTCACGCGAGACGAGGTAGTCGGCGAGCTGTTCCGTCAGACGCGCAATGATCTGCTCCCCCGCCCGGCTCAGCGGCTCCGCAACAACCTCGTGGCCATTACACGTCAAACGCACAGACGCGCCGAGCACGGCCACGGACTGCAAGCCGGATTTCGTAGTGATGTCCGCCGATTCCAGCAGCACCGTATCCGTGAGCGTTGTGCCCCGAAGGTGAGCGAACAACGCGGAGGCATCAGCGTGATACGCCACGTCCATGTGCTGAACACGGGGTTCAACGCTGTCGGAAGTTCTGTTCATGCCGTCAAGTTTAGGCCGGTGAGTAGGCATTTAATCCTGATCCGCCTCACGCGCTGCATTCCGGAGCGCATCCAGATTTACTGAGGTGGCCGGGGCATCGTCGGCGGGGGTGGTGGCAGTGTTTGTCCTGGCGTCGTCGATAAGCCTCGCAGCACGCGCACCCATGTTCCCGCCGAGCGCACATGCGACTACCGCAAGCACGGCGAGCAGAACAGGGGCCAGCCACAGCCAACCGGAAGCGATGAAGGAAAACGCCGCCCCAAACGCCAGCGCGGCACCCCCGAAGATCAAGTACGGACCCACAACGCGGTGTGCCTGCACCCAAATACCTTCATCCTTGCGCACCTCCGGCACGCGCAAACCAACAATGCTGTTGCCCGGCAGGCGACCCGCAGTGGCGAGCGCGCCGGGAACCAGCAAAGCAAGAGCACAAACGATGAAGATAATTCCGATGATGGCGCCAGCAGTCATGCCTGGAAGTCTACTGATAGGGCGACAGTTTCGTATTGCGGGGTTCCGTGTTGGACAATGCAGGAGTACATGTCAATTCCCGTACAAAGGTTTCAACTATGAACTCTAAGCCGATCACCCGGTCGCTGCTGTTCTGGATCGTCGTGGCGATAGTCCTCGGCATCGCATGCAGCTTCTTCTTCCCCACGTGGCTCGCCCGCATCTTCATCACCTTCAACGGTCTGTTCTCTAACTTCCTGGGCTTCTTCGTCCCGGTGCTCATCTTCGCGTTGATCACCCCGGCCATCGCCGGTCTGGGCAAGGGTGCCGGCAAGTGGCTCGGCCTCACCGCCGGTATCGCCTACGGCTCCACCATCATCTCCGGTCTCATCGCCTGGGGCCTGTCTGTGGCGCTGTACCCGTGGCTGCTGGGTGACCAGAAGCTCATCACGGCTGTGGATGACGTGGAGGAGGGCGCCCTGTCCCCCTTCTTCTCCGTGGAGATTGATCCGCCGTTCGCTGTCATGACTGCCCTGGTGCTCGCCTTCTGCGTGGGTATTGCTATGACCGCCGTGAAGTCCGACACGATGTACAAGTTGGCCACCGAGTTTGAGGGCGTGATTATGAAGGTGGTTACGTCCTTTGTTATCCCGCTGCTGCCGCTGTTTATCTTCGGCATGTTCCTCAACCTGGGTATGAACGACAACATGGGCGCCACCCTCACCGCCTTTGGCAAGGTGCTAGTCCTGGCCGTCATCATGACTATCCTGCTGCTCATCCTCCAGTACCTCATTGCCGGCGCCATCGCTGGCGTCAACCCGGTGACCGCCCTGCGCAACATGCTGCCGGCCTACTTCACCGCCCTGGGTACCTCGTCGTCTGCAGCAACCATCCCGGTGACCCTCAAGTCCACGCTGAATAACAAGGTGGATGAGAACGTCGCCGGCTTCGTCGTCCCGCTGTGCGCAACGATCCACCTGTCCGGCTCCATGATGAAGATCGGCCTCTACGCCTTCGCCGTCATCTACATGGCGGGCATGGACATCTCCTGGGGTCTCTCCCTCGGCTTCATCCTCCTGCTCGGCATCATGATGATCGCCGCGCCGGGTGTCCCCGGTGGCGCCATCATGGCGGCAACCGGTCTGCTCGCTTCTATGCTCGGCTTCAACGACGACATGGTCGCCCTCATGATCGCCGCCTACATCGTCATCGATTCCTTCGGCACCGCCGCCAACGTCACCGGCGACGGCGCGATTGCGCTTGTGGTCAACCGTTTCGCCGCCGGCAAGATGGAGCGCACCTCCACAGAGGATGCTGAGAAGCAGGAGCTTATCGACGAAAGCGCGTAGCTTCGTCTAACCCCTCTTGGCTTTAGCCAAAAACCGATGTTTCACGTGAAACATCGGTTTTTCTCTGTGCGCCTAGGATGGGGCGCATGGCTATGGGATCAACAAAGAAGTTCACCCTCGGCGCACTCAGCGTCGTCGCCCTCGCCGGGGCTGGCGGTGCCGGACTGACCTACGCTTTGACGGACGCGCCCGACCCGGCGCAGTTCGTTGTTGAGGTTGGCCAGGCACCCACCGTGACTATCGACGACCCCCAGGACGTTCTCTCCCCAGAGGACGAAGCCCGTATGCTTCGCGACGCCGAGCGTCTAGACCACCCCGCCGTGGTGAAGGAACTCCACTACCTCGTCTTCGCCACTAACCACGAGAATGTTCTCGACTCTGTGGAGGAGTACGTGCGTGACACCTACCCGGAGCTCATTGGCAATGCGTCTAACGACGATGACCGTTTCGCCGACGGCACCGCCATCATCGGCGTTGGCCTTGATCCCCGCCAAGCCTTCGCCTACTACGGCGATGACGTAGCCGCGCAGCTCCAGGTCGCTTACGGCCAGCGCGATGAAGAGGTGCTCGACGCCATGAAGCCCGGCGTCCGTGACGGCAACATCCCGGCCGGCCTCTTCGCAGCTGCCAAGACCGCTTTCGACGTTGAAGCCGCCGAGGAATATGGCTTCGACCAAGCAAAGGGTGACCGGGACGGCCTTGCTATTGGTGGCGGCATGGGTGCTGTTGGTGTTGGCACTTTCATCGTTGTTGGCACCGGCATCTCCCGGTGGAGCCGCCGCCGGAAACTAGAGCAAGCACATGAGGACTACAAGGCTGTGACAGGTGAGTACGCGGCGCTCTCTGGCCGCCTCGACGAAGTGGACATTCGCGCTAACTCACTCTCTTCCGCCTTCGCCGATGCGGAGATGCGCAAACAGTGGGCTGAGGTCCGCGATCGCTTCCTTGGCTACCACGAGACCGTCAGCGGTGCCGGCGGGATCGGCGACATTGACATGACCAATGACAAGCAGGTGCTGAAGAACAGCAAGAAGCTACGCGAGGCCGCTGAGTCCGTCGAGCATGTCTCCAATGCCGAGAACAACATCAACCGGATGTTCAACATCGACAACGGCGACGCCGCCACGCGCCGCACCAGCCTCACCGACCTGCGCGAGGATGTCATGGCCGCCCGCGTCGGCGTGAAGAATGACCGCTTGAGTTACGAGCTCGACCAGCTGCTAGAGCGCATCAACTGGCTCGATGCCAACCCGACGGCCCCGAACTTCATGGACGAATTCGTCCGTGTGCTTGGGGATTACCGGCTGCTCCTCGAGCAGGTGAAGAAGGAAGAGTTCTCCGACGTGAAGGAATACGAGCCACTCCGTCGCCCTGCCGTCTACGACCGCGATTACTACTACTACCCCGGTTACGTCACCTACGCATCCATGAGCAGCTGGCACGACAGCAACGTCCGCGCCCACGAACAGGCCCAGTCCTCCAGCATCAGACCGGGCGTTTCCTCCTCCGGCTTCAGCGCATCGGGTAGCTCCTCGTCGTTCTAGGGAGAGACATCTTTACCGCCGCTATCTACTACGCCAGCTTCTACGGCGCCACCAAGCAGTACGCCGATGAGCTCGCCACCCGCCTTGGCACCACCGCCGAGGAGATCACCGAGGGCAGCGCGTCTGCTATCCGCGCCACCGACGAACCCCTGATCATCCTCTCCCCCATTCACGGGCCATCCCATCCTGGCGTGAAGGTGGTGAAGGAGGTGGGTCCGGAGGGCGTCGAGAAGCGAAAAGTAGCTCTCGTGACAGTGGGCATGACTCTTGACCACGTGGTTGAGGCGCAGGACCCGGCTCGCGCGCTGCTCGGTGACCTGGCTGGGCATGTCAAGCGCTTCTACCTGCCCGGCCGGCTCAATTACTCCGAGCTGAGCCCCAAGCACCGCAACATCATGAAAGGCCTGATCACGATGTTGAAGCTGAAGCCCGGCAAGACCGAAAACGAGCGCATGATGATTGATACTTATGGCAAAGACACTGACCGCGTCGACCTGGACAGGCTCGACGCGATCGTGGAGTGGGTGAAAAAGTAGGGGTTTAGTCAACCGCACCCTGCGATGTTTCACGTGAAACATCGCTAGAGGCGTCCGGGCGCTGTGCTGGTGGGGGTGACCTATTACACTGGCTAACCATGACTAACGCGACTGGACCGGCGTACCGCTACACGGCGGGTATTGCTAATGAGATTGAGCAGAAGTGGCAGAAGTACTGGAACGACAACGGGACGTTTAATGCACCGAACCCGCTGGGCGATCTAGCTACGGGTGAGGGCGATCTGCCGGCTGACAAGCTCAATGTCCAGGACATGTTCCCCTACCCCTCCGGCGCGGGCCTGCACGTGGGTCATCCGCTGGGCTACATCGCGACGGATGTCTTCGCGCGCTACAACCGCATGTTGGGCAGGAACGTGTTGCACACGCTTGGCTACGACGCTTTCGGTCTGCCGGCAGAGCAGTACGCCATCCAGACGGGTACGCACCCGCGCACGACCACGATGGCGAATATTGAGAACATGACGCGTCAGCTGGACGCGCTGGGCCTGGGCCACGACCGTCGTCGCGCGGTGGCCACCACGGACCCGGAGTTTTACAAGTGGACGCAGTGGATCTTCCTGCAGATCTTCAACGCATGGTTCGACGAGGATCAACAAAAGGCACGCCCAATTACGGAGCTTATTAGCGAGCTTGAGGCAGGCACCCGCACCACCAAGGATGGCCGCGTGTACGCCGAGCTCGATGCGACGGAAAAGCAGAAGGCTATTGACGAATTCCGCCTCGTCTACCTCTCTGACTCCATGGTCAACTGGTGCCCGGGCTTGGGCACGGTGCTGGCGAACGAGGAGGTCACCGCTGATGGCCGTTCGGAGCGCGGCAACTACCCGGTCTTCCGCAAGCGTCTGCGTCAGTGGATGATGCGCATCACCGCCTACTCGGACAGGCTTCTCGACGACTTGGAGCTGCTCGACTGGCCCGACAAGGTCAAGGCAATGCAGCGCAACTGGATCGGCCGTTCCCGTGGTGCAGAGGTGACCTTCCGTGCCCAGGGCTCGGCAGGCCAGGAATTCGGGATCGACGTCTTCACCACCCGCCCCGACACCCTGTTTGGTGCCACCTACATGGTTCTCGCGCCGGAGCACGAGCTCGTGGACGAGTTGGTGGCTGGGGAGTATGAGGGGGACGTCGATAAGCAATGGACTTATGGTGAAGCAACGCCGAAGGATGCTGTGGCGGCGTACAAGCGCGCGATCGCGGCGAAGTCTGACGTGGAGCGTCAGGAGAATAAGGAAAAGACCGGTGTTTTCCTGGGCTCGTACGCCGTGAACCCGGTGAGTGGTGAGAAGGTGCCGGTGTTCATCGCGGATTACGTGCTCATGGGCTACGGCACGGGCGCGATTATGGCGGTGCCGGCGCACGATGAGCGTGACTACGAGTTCGCTACTGTCTTTGGTCTGCCGATCGTGCCGGTGCTTGACGGCGGCAACATCGAGGAAGAGGCCTTCACTGAGGACGGCCCGCACATCAACTCCGCGAATGACCGCGGCCTGGACATCAATGGTCTGGGCAAGGACGAAGGTATTGAGAAGGCTATTGCCTGGCTGGTCAGCGAAGGTGCTGGTGAGGAGCGTATTCAGTACAAGCTGCGCGACTGGCTGTTCGCGCGTCAGCGCTACTGGGGTGAGCCGTTCCCGATCGTGTACGACGATGACGGTGTGGCCCACGCGCTGCCTGAGTCGATGCTGCCGGTGGAGCTGCCGGATGTGGAGGACTACAACCCAGTCTCCTTCGATCCGGAGGATGCGGATTCGGAGCCCGCTCCCCCGCTGGCGAAGGCCACCGATTGGGTGAACGTGACGCTGGATCTCGGCGACGGTGAGAAGCAGTACACCCGCGATACCAACGTCATGCCGCAGTGGGCAGGTTCCTCCTGGTACCAGCTGCGCTACATCGATCCGACGAATGCGGAAAAGTTCTGTGACCTGGAGAATGAACGCTACTGGACCGGCCCGCAGCCGGACAAGCACGGCCCGAATGATCCGGGTGGTGTGGACCTCTACGTCGGTGGTGTGGAGCATGCCGTGCTGCACCTGCTGTACGCACGTTTCTGGCACAAGGTGCTCTTCGACCTCGGTCACGTCAGCTCCAAGGAGCCGTACCGCCGCCTGTACAACCAGGGTTACATTCAGGCGTACGCCTACACGGATACCCGTGGAGTGTACGTCCCGGCCGCTGACGTTGAGGAGAAGGACGGCAAGTTCTACTACAACGGCGAAGAGGTCAACCAGGAATACGGCAAGATGGGCAAGTCCCTGAAGAATGCCGTTGCTCCGGACGACATCGCACGCGACTTTGGTGCCGATACGCTGCGTGTTTATGAGATGTCCATGGGCCCCCTGAACACCTCTCGCCCGTGGGCAACCAAGGACGTTGTGGGTGCTCACCGTTTCCTCCAGCGCCTGTGGCGCCTGGTCGTGGATGAGGAGACCGGTGAGGTCACCGTCAGCGATGAGCCGCTGAGCGAAGAGGACGCCAAGCACCTTCACCGCACCATCGCCGGCGTCCGCGAGGACTACGGGCACCTGCGCGACAACACCGTTGTGGCCAAGCTCATCGAATTCGTGAACTACCTGACCAAGACTCGCGAGGCGACCGGCAATGTTTCACGTGAAACAGTGGAACCGCTCGTGCAGATGGTCTCCCCCGTCGCGCCGCATATCGCCGAGGAGCTGTGGGCACGCCTCGGCCATGAAGGCACGATCACGTTCGAGCCGTTCCCGACCTTCGACGAGAGCTTGCTTGTGGACGACACCGTGGAAATCCCCGTCCAGATCAACGGCAAGGTTCGCGCGCGTGTGGACGTGCCGACCGAGGCGTCCAAGGACGAGATTGAGCAGATCGCGCTTGCCGACGACCGCGTGGTCTCCCTCACTGAAGGCAAGAACGTGGTGAAGACCATCGTGGTGCCGGGCCGCATGGTCAACCTTGTGGTCAAGTAGCCGGAAAAGGGCGCCGATGTCGAAGCAGCGCACTGCCACGATTGGCGCCCTCGTGGGCTATTCGGGCGTGGTCATCGCCCTGACCATGCTCAAAGCCTTCTACCGCATTGGCTACCTGTGGGACCCCGCCAACCAAATGCGGCGAGGACTCTCCCCCGCCCCGTTCGATGACCTGATCAATGCCAGCTCATGGTTCGGGCCCGTCTTTGAGTATGGCGGGAATTTCGCATTCTTCGTGCCCGTGGGCATGCTGGCCTACATTCTTTTTCAGAGCACACCCCGCCCACTTCTTGCAACGACCCTGTTCGGAGCAGGTTTGAGCCTGGCTATCGAGACATCCCAATACATCTTCGCGCTTGGCTACAGCGACATCGATGACCTGCTGATGAACACCCTTGGTGCATTCGTTGGCGCTGTGCTGGCGCGGTTGTTTGGCCCGAAATTCCACTGGCTCTGGATCGGACTCGCTTCCCTAGCGACAATCATCTTCGTCGGGCTGGTTACCGGCGGCGAAAGCCTGGGAGATCCCAGCAAGGTGAAGCAGGTGTAGCAATGACACACTAAAAGCGACCACCCCGCCTATCGCACGGGGCGAAAAGCCTTCTGGGGCTTTTGTCAGCGGGGTGGAACCTTTGAGCAAATTATAGCTCAACGACAGTGCGACCATGTCGGGCGTTGCCAGCAAGCAGGTCAGCACCGGCTTGGATCGCGCCTTCGAGGTCGACGGTGTCGGTGTAGGAGCGGAGCTTGTCCACCTCGAGGGACTCGGCGAGGATGGCCCATGCTTCATCCCGGAAGGCGTTGGGTGCATCGACGGAGTTGATGCCGGCGAGGTTGACGCCACGGAGAATGAACGGGATCACGGTCGTCTCCAGGTCCGGGCCGGCGGCGAGACCGCAGGCGGTGACGGTGCCACCCCACTGCACCTGGGCAAGCAAGTTGGCCAGTGGGATGGAGCCAACGGTGTCAATGGCGCCACCGAAGCGGGCCTTCTGCAAAGGCTTGCCCTTGTTGGCTAGTTCAGCGCGGTCAATGACGTCGATGGCGCCGAGTTCACGCAGGTAATCGCCATGTTCTTCAACGCGGCCGGTGATAGCAGCGACTTCATGGCCACGGGCGGCAAGCAGTTGGATGGCAATAGAACCAACACCGCCGGTGGCGCCGGTAACGGCAACGGGGCCGCGGACGGCACCGTCCTCATGGTCGGGGCGGGAGTTGGTGAAGCGCTCGTAGGCGGCAACGGACATGGCGGCGGTGTAGCCAGCGGTACCGATGGCGGCGGCGGTCCAGGCGTCGAAGGTGGCGGGGACGCGGGTGATCTGGGCGGCGTCGATACGCAATTCAGGCGTGTAACCGCCATTGCGGCGCTCACCGATGCCCCAGCCGTTGACGGTGACGAGCGTGCCGTCCTCAAGCGTGCCCACAGCGTCGATGCCGGGGACGATGGGTAGGGTGCGCACGACGCCCTTGTTGCCGGCGAGAGCCATGCCGTCCTTGTAGTTGACGGAGGAGTGGCTGACGTGAATGAGGGTGTCGCCTTCGCCGGCGTGCTCTGGGGTGGTGTCGACGATCTGCGGGCCGTTATCAGTAACAAGGAGAGTCTTCGTAGCGGTCATAGTCCCCCAGCGTAGGCATATTTCCATAGACTGTGCAGATATGAGCGCGAAGACCCACGACGAACGCGACGTGTTCACCCGCACCGTTTTCCCGGACGGTGAAGAGCCGGACCCGCGGTTCACGCTGGCTAATGAGCGTACGTTCCTCGCGTGGACGCGTACTGCGCTTGCGTTTCTGGCCGGCGGTATCGCGCTTGAAGCATTCGGAATCGGCGGGTTGAGCCCCGAAGTGCGCCAAATTGCGGCGGTGGCGCTCATCCTGGTGGGTGCAGCCATTGCGACGGGCGCGGCAGTGCGGTGGGTACGCATTGAGCGCGCGCTGCGGCACAAGAAGCCACTTCCCGCGCCGGGAATCGTGCCGGTGCTGGGGGTTGGTGTGGCCCTGGCGAGCGCCATCGTGTTGGTGGGGCTGTTCTAGGGGTATGGCACGAATTAACCGCTCCCCCATCCCGGTTGTGGACTTGGGCTTGCAGCCAGAGCGCACGGCGCTGTCGTGGACGCGCACCGCATTGGCCATGTTCGTCGCGTCACTGACGCTGCTGCGCTGGTCAGTGCCCTACTCCGCATTGGTGTTCGGGGCGATTGGGCTTCTGTGTTGCATCGCGTTGGTGATCATTGCGCGCAACCGGGCCCAGTACCGCACTGGGGCAGAAGGCATCAAACAGGAACAGGTGAGGGCCAACGTTTTTGGTGTGTTTGCCATCACCATCGGCATGGCCATGTTCGCGGCCATTGGTTTGTTCCTGGTGCTGGACGCGGGCTGAACAGCTTAATCCTCCGGGAAAGTGAGCATGATCTGCAAGACTTCCCGGCCGGGCGCGGTGTGCACGATCTGTTCTGGGGTGGAGCCCTGTTCAAGGACGCCAAGAGCGATGAATAAGTCGACCACAAACTCCGGGTTGTTAGGCCGCTTGGGGTAGCCGGTTGGATCAGCTACCCAGTTGAGTACTTCTTCGGCGTCTTCGGCGTATACAGCGCTGAAGTAGAGGTACAGGTCCTCCTCGAAGCAGGTCAGGAGAACGTCTGCCTCCTCAGCAACGGCTGTTCCACCTGGTAGGGCAAGGAGGTAGTTATCTTCGACCGACAAGTAGTCCCTGACCTCCAGGAAGGAGCGAAGCGCATTGACTGCTGGGACGGCTTCAGCAGCGTGGTTGCCGGGTTCGAGGGCTAAGCCGAAGTTCTCCGCAAGGGTGCGCACATCGCCCGGCCGGAGGGTTCCCTTGTTGGTCAGCTTCACGCCCTCCATGCAGTGGTCTAGGAAGGCACGAATATTGGACACGATGCGGGTGAAGGGATACAGATCAACATCATCCTCGTCGGGGAGGTGGTCGGCGAAGAACTCCGATATCGCTGCGATGACGGCTGGGTTCCGCTCTGGATTCGGGTCGAGGGAAATGATCTGCTGCAGGTCCGGACGAGAACTGATGAAGGAATCGAAATCCTCCGCAATACCCGGCGTGCGAGGGTCCTCCGTGAAATCCTCCGGCTCAGGCATGAAGAAGTCCTCGGAGGAATACGCCATTCGTTCCGCCACGGTGCAGTGATCAGTAGTGGACAAGCGTTCGATAAGGCGCTCCGGTGACATCACTGGCATGAAGCTGAGCAGTAGGGGGGAGATCCGCATGTCGGGCTCTAGGCCAGCGGCAAGGCGCATCGCCTCGCGGTGAAACGCGGTCATCATTTCGGGTCCGCCGCATGCTTCGATGACGTCGGGCCCCTGCGCATCCACAAGCATGGGTGCTGGCGAATCAATCTCGGAGATCCCCAGCACCTCAAGGTGAATAGTCCAGTGCGCCGCCGGGTCATACACGTAGGTCATCTCACCAATATCGCCGATGGCCAGCGCGGTTTCATCCTTCTCATCCGCGCCAGGGGATGTGGTGTAGAGGGTGCGTTGGCCGTCTTCCTCAGCGATGTAGATGTGGTTGGTGGTGCCGGAGAAGCCAAAAGCTGCGTCAATAAGCGTGGCGAATGAGCCCAGGTGCATGTGGTCCGAAACATTGACCAACCTGGACACTTGCGGGCTGGAACCCTCCAGAGACAAGAGCAGCGTGATGATCATGTCGCCCACATTACGGCCCAAAAGGCATCCGTGGGGGCCGATATTGTCCACTTAAGTGGACAGCGGGAAAAATATTGCGGTGTGATTAGCGGCCACCAAGCAGCAGCGCGGACACCACGCGATCAGAAGCATTGACCACATTCAGGGTCTTCGCGCCGGGACGTGTGATGGCAATCGTAGCGGGATTCAGGCTTTCATTCTCCAAAAACAGTCCCTTGTCCAGTGCAATCATGCCATGCGTGAAAGTCTCATCGACGACAAACACGAACTCTGCTCCGGGCTCAACGCGCAACTCCGCGCCGAGCATCGGGCGTGCTGTTTGCACGGGGCTTTCTTGCCCAAAAAGCTTGCCGACGAACACCAGGCCCTCCCCCGCCACCCCCGAATCAAACCCAACAAGGGAGAACGGCTTTGGCGAAAATTTGCCGAAGTCCAAGGTGGCAGGCGTGCACGCGCTATCAGTGATGCCGAGCTGAAAGCTGGTGGTGGCAAACGCGTGGGCACCAGGCAGGAGTGTTTCGGTGCCACTCACCCAGGTGAGCACCTGCTTATTGGGGTTAGCGGCGCGGGCAGAGGTCCACCCGCCGAAGGTCTCACCGTCTGCCATGGGTAGGCGACGGAAGATCACCTCCGCAGCACCTGGGCGTGGTTCGGGTGGAGTGAAAGCGGGATCGGTGCCAGTCATGCGGACAGATTACATCAGCGCAAAAGCGGGCGGGCGCGGAAACTGAGCTCGGCTGCGGCAAGCAGAGCAAGGGCGGCGGTGATCAACAGTGTGCCCGGCAGGTACCCAGCGTCCACCGGCAGCGCACCCACTGCGGAACCACTAGCAATGCCCACCTGGAACGTCACCACATAAATAGAGGACGCACGGTTCTGGTTCGCTTCCCCGGCATGGAGGAACAACGTGGTGGCGGCCGTGGGCAGTCCGCCACCGGAAACGCCCAGCAACATGATCACGGCCACGGCGAGAACCAACCCGAGGGCAGGTGCTGTGCCGTCGAGAAGCAGCGCGCAGAAGCCAGCCAAACCAGCACACAAGATCAAGCCCGTTCCCAGGGCATTCATGCGCAGCATGCGGCGGTCAGAGCGTTTACCCGCCGACAACACACCAACGATGCCAAACAAGCCATATGCGAAAAGACCCAGGGCGACGTAGGAGTGGCCAAGGGTGTGCTCCACAAAGAGTCCCAGGTAAGTGTAGGTGCAGAACAGCGCGGTAATCACCAGAGCCAGGTACACCACCAGTGCGGGGAGAGCAGAGCGCTGCTGCACCCCTTCTTCCCTCCCCCGCGGCGGGATGGCGGGCAGAGGGGGCAAGAAGATCATGAGCAGGACAAATGCCACAGCTACGAGCGCACCGAGGATCCACGTGGCACCACGCCAGCCCACGGCATTACCCATGAGGGTGGTCAGCGGTGAACCCGCCACCAGCGCCATGGTGGACCCCAAAGAGACCACTCCCACCGCCTTCGCTGTCATGCCCCGTGGGGCCAGGCGTGCAGCCATCGGATTGACCAGGGACCAAAACAAACCGTGGGTAAGCGCAGCACACACACGGCCTGCCACCAACATCCAATAATTCGCGGCCAAACCCTGCAGCACGATGCCCAGCAGCAGGAAAACCAAGGTGGCCATGAACACCGGCTTGCGGTCAAAACGGGAGGTCAGCTCCATCAGCGGGATGGTGATGATGGCGACGATGCCTGCATACACCGTCATCAACAACCCCACCTGGCCTTGTGTTACGCCAAGGTCAGCCGCCATCGGGCTAATCAAACCGATGGAGAACATTTCAAACGTGACGTACACAAACGCGGCAAAACCCATCGCGTTCAACGGCACGTAGGGGAAAACCTGGGATTGAGAGGACACCTTTGAAGCCACACTGCAACGCTAGACCCGCGTAGGAAAGATTGCATGTTGACGAGGCCACGTTTAAGCAGGAAAAGTGCTAGAACGTGATTATGCCTAATCAACCGCCACCCTGGACCTCGCAGCACACCGGCAAGACGTACCCCACGATCCGGCAATTCGACGGCAAACACCTCGCTGCAGTTGTGCTGTTCATCATGCTGTGTGGCGTGCTCGTGGTCGCTGTGAAGCGGCTACCGCGCGGTACCCTCAAAGCCGCACGCCGGGTCGCTGGCGCGATCATGGGGATCATCACCACCGTGTACTTCATCTGGGTACTCAACCCGAAGCGCTTGGTGTGGGATGAAACCGCGCCTTTTCATGTCACTGACCTGCTGCGCTACATCACGCCTCTGGCTGTGGGGACGAGCAACACGACGGCGGCGGCGCTGTCTTACTACTGGGGGCTCTTCCTCAACCCCATGGCCATCTTCTTCCCGGACATGGCGTATGTGCAGGACAAGAAGTGGCTGCAAGAGCTCGCCTACTGGTACTTCCACATCGCCGCCACCGTGGTGCCCGTTGTTCTCACCTTCGGCCTGGGCTACCGGCCGAGCTGGAAAGACTGGCGCGTGGTCGCCGGCATCACCATGGTCTGGGCCGCGGTGTCCGGTGTGGCTAACAAGGTCACTGGCGGCAACTACTTCTTCTCCAACGGCCATCCACGCGGTTGGTCCCCACTGAAGTTCTTCGGCCCGTGGCCCTGGTACTTACTCATATGCGTACCGGGCCTGCCCTTCGTGTTTGCGCTGATGACAGGCGTGTGGCGCCAGAACCGCTAAAAACCCCGGGACTTTTTAGCCCGATATACAGCAGGCTCCGCGGGTAGAATCCGCAACTTCGCGGTTGCTGCGGGGATAGCGTCGGCGATCTTCGAGGCACTCGTCGGCCCCGGCCCATACTCCGTCTGGGCGGAGAGCCACGCCGCAGTGGCGTGAATGATCACGGATTGCGCCACACCCAATGTGGCTCTCCCCCACCGCGCCTGCTCACGTGCCATCCGGGCACCCATGATCCCGGCAAGCACATCGCCGGAACCAGGCGTGGCCGCCCACGACGTGCCCGTGTCCACCACGAGCGTGTGGTCCCGCGCCGGGTCAGCCACGATGGTTGCGCGTCCCTTGCGCACAACAGTGCAGTTCAACGCCTGGGAAAGTGCCTGCGCTTCCTCCCAGCGACTCGCGGGGTCAATGCCCAGCGCATCGCGGAGCCGCTCACACTCGCCATCGTGTGGGGTCAGCACCGTCTCTCCGGGCCGCCCGCGCAACAACTCGCGCAGTTCGGGGTCGGTGGAAAGGAGGGTGAGCCCGTCAGCGTCGACAAGCAGTGGCTCCTCGCGCCCCAACAACAACGCTAACTCG
>NZ_VXKH01000020.1 GCF_008693065.1 Corynebacterium tuscaniense
CGGCCCGAACGGTAACCACCACGGCCACCGCCACGCCCACCACGGCCACCGCGATCACGGGACGGCCCGCCGGTGTCCGGCTGAATGTTGATCAGCTGGCCGGAGATGCGGGTGTCCTTCAGGCGGTCGAGGACGGCACGGTCCATATCCTTGGGCAGTTCCACGAGCGTGAAGTCACCACCAATGGTGATGCGTCCGAAGTCACGGTTCGTCAGGCCACCTTCGTTGGCCAAAGCTCCGACGATGGCACCCGGGCGGACGTGCTGGCGCTTGCCCACGTCAAGGCGGTAGGTGTCAAAGTTGACGTCATCATTGTGGAAGCGCCCGCGGCCACCACGATCACGGCCCCCACGGCCACCACGATCAAACCGGTCACCACGTTCGCGGTCACGGCGGTCATCACGGTCCCAACGCTCACGGTCACGGCGATCGCGCTTGTCCTTCGGCGGCTCCTTCATCAGGAACTCGTCGCCAGAGGTCTGCGCGGCCAGTGCGGCAGCGATGTCTTCCATGGGCACGTCATGCTCTGTGGAGTAGCTGCGCACGAGTGCGCGGAACAGGTCCAGCTGGGCATCTTCCAGGGACTCGGTGATGGAATCAGCGAATTTGGACTTGCGCGAGTCGTTGACCTCATCAACGGTCGGCAGCTCCATCTCCTCGATCTTGGCGCCGGTCACCTTCTCAATGGAGCGCAGCATGCGGCGCTCACGCGGGGTGACAAACAGGATCGCCTCACCGGTACGGCCGGCACGGCCGGTGCGGCCGATGCGGTGGACGTAGCTTTCGGTGTCGTTCGGGATGTCGTAGTTGAGCACGTGGGAGATGCGCTCAACATCCAGGCCACGCGCGGCAACGTCGGTAGCAACGAGGATGTCCAGACGTCCGTCGCGAAGCTGATCGACGGTGCGCTCACGCTGCTGCTGAGCGATATCACCGTTGATAGCTGCTGCGGAGAATCCGCGTGCACGCAGCTTCTCGGCGAGCTCCTCGGTTTCGTGCTTGGTGCGCACGAACACGATCATGGCCTCGAACTCGGTCACCTCAAGGATGCGGGTGATGGCGTCGAGCTTGTTGCGGTGCGCGGTGAACAGGTAACGCTGCGTGATGTTGGTGTTGGTACGCGTCTTTGCCTTGACAGTAACCTCAGCAGGATCGTCGAGGTACTGCTTGGACAGGCGGCGGATACCGTTCGGCATCGTCGCGGAGAACAGCGCCACCTGCTTCTCATCCGGCGTGTCCTCAAGAATGCGCTCCACGTCTTCTTGGAAGCCCATGTTGAGCATCTCATCCGCCTCGTCGAGCACGAGGAAGCGCAGGTCAGAGATGTCCAGCGAGCCCTTCTCCAGGTGGTCGATCACACGACCAGGCGTACCGACGATGATCTGCGCACCACGACGCAGACCGGACAGCTGGATGCCGTATGCCTGGCCACCGTAGATCGGCAGCACCGAAATACCACCCAGGTGATCAGCGAAAGACTGGAAGGAATCAGACACCTGCAGCGCCAGCTCACGCGTCGGCGCAAGCACGAGGGCCTGCGGATGGCGGTCCTTCTTATCGATGCGCGCCAGAATCGGCAGCGCAAACGCCGCCGTCTTACCCGTACCGGTCTGCGCAAGGCCGACCACATCGCGGCCTTCCATCAGCAGCGGAATCGTCTGCGCCTGAATCTGCGACGGCGTTTCAAAGCCGACCTTCTTCACCGCGTCAATGACATCGCCCGGGAGGTCAAGGCCATCAAAGCCGCTTGTCTGCGTCTCCTCGTCCGTCCCATTCCCCTCTTCCTGCAAGGGCTGAGAGTTCTGAGCAGACTCAGAGGACTCAGAGCCTTCAGAGCCCTCAGGGTTCTTGGTGTTCTCGTTGTTTTCAGTTTCTTCGTTCGCGCCGGCCTCAGTACCGGCCCCCATCTCTTCCCCGGTTTCCACCGGGGGCATCGCCTGCTGGTCTTCAGCGGCGGATTCATCAATATTCATCACGCCAAAGCCTACGTCAGTGCCGGCTCTATAGCCATTTCCCTCAGCTGGGCCACACATTAGGTAGCACGCACTGTATGCGTATGCGTTCCGCCTCGTTCTTAGTTCCCTTCATGGTGCTTGGCCTCGCTGATTGTTCAGCGATGAAAGAATCCGATTCCAGCGCCTGAAATAACAGTTGCAAATCAGGAAGCTACAGAGCTTGACGACGAGAAGACGCATTGACCTGCAACGCCCCTGAAGACGTGATGTCGCAATACATGTTCATCGGTACGCGCCTCGACTCAGACACCGCCACAGTGGACCTCACCGGAGGGATGGAGCTGCGTCGCGGAATTGGTCTCCGGCGGCATCGAAGTTAATAACGGCAATCGTCGCCCACATTGCTGCGCTGGCACCGGCGATAACTCTGCGTCTAAAGGCTCCGGCTCCGCATCCCTGATTGCAACAGGCGTTTCTGCCTAGACTGTGTTCTTATGCGTTTGACTCGTTTCACTCTTGCTGCCATCACTGTCTCTGGACTCGTCTTGACTGGCTGCTCCCCCAATGAAGAGATCGCCGAGCCATCGATGACAGCTACCCCCAAGGCATCCTCTGAGACTCAGCCAGAGACTCACGAGGAGAAACCCACCGATTCCACCGACGAGCCAGCTGAGGAAGAAGCCGAAGATACCAACAACGGCGGCCTTGTTCCTGCTGGCACAACCTGCGGCGAGGCCCACTCGCTCGCAGACGGCAGCCCTCTCGCTGTAGTCACCCTCGAAGATGGTTTTAGCTGCGATGAAGTCATGACGATATTTAGCGATTACATGTCAGACTCCCCCACCGGTACTTCACCACAAGGCTCCGGCGCTTTCTGGGAGGCCCCGAATGGCTGGATCTGCGGCGGCAACAACTTCCTCTTCCCCGGTGACGAGGAATACAAGCTCAACAAGTACCCATCTTGCGGCCCAATGCACAGCCAGTCAGGCGTCGTCGCCGTGCCCCCGGAACGCATTGGCGAGCTTCCCGTTTAATTTTCCAGCCACTGCCATACGATGAAACGCATGCCAAAGCTTATCGACGTCACCGGCGCCGTCATCCTCCGCAACGGCACCGTCTTCGCCGCCCGGCGCGGTGAAGGCAAAGCCCTCGCCGGCAAGTGGGAGTTCCCCGGCGGCAAAATTGAGGCCGGTGAAACCCCGGAGGCATCGCTTGCGCGCGAGCTCAAGGAAGAGTTGCTTATCGACGCCACCGTGGGCAACCACATCACCACCACCGAGTACGAATACGGCTTTGGCGTTGTCCGCTTGTCAACGTTCTACTGTTCTCTCCCTGCAGACGCCGAACCCACTCTGACCGAACATGCTGAGTCTCGCTGGGTTCCCATTGCAGAGCTTGAATCCCTCGACTGGGCCCCCGCCGATATTCCTGCGGTCCAGATCATCACGGGAACTGCGCAATAAACATGCAAAGTCGAGATCTTGTTCAGGCGGGCACGCAGTTCGGTTTCATTGACCGCAACGCTTGGCGTGAGGACGCTACTCGTCCGATGTTGGTATCCAACGATGCCGATAACTCGATGATGGCAGCGATCCGCACTGAGCTCCTCTCGGCTAAGAGCTTCATTTTTTCCGTGGCTTTTGTCACGAACCACGGCATTGGAAATCTGAAGCTCCAATTGCAAACATTCCGTGGCCACGGCACCATCATCACCTCGGACTATCAGGACTTTAATGAACCTGACGCCCTGCGGGAGCTGCTGAGTCTGCGCAACGTCGATGTGAGAATCATCAGCGGCCAATCGCATCACGCGAAAGGCTATGTTTTCCACCACGATGATTACACGACAGCACTGGTAGGAAGCTCAAATCTCACCCATGGCGCATTGGTCAACAATGCGGAATGGAATGTCAGATTCTCAACCTATAGTGACGGCGATATTGCTGATCAGTTGAACCAGGCTTTGTCGAAGCACATTGACGTCTCAGAGCCTCTAACAGAGGAATGGATTCAGAGTTACGAGAAGCGCCGTAAGCCACCTGTCATTGTGAAGACTCCACAGGATCAGCCTCTTCTGCTTTCTGGTGAGGATGTGGAGATTCTTCCCAACGCGATGCAAACCCAAGCCTTGGAGCGGTTGCAGACAGTCATTGATCAAGGTGAGAAGCGGGCACTCATCATTTCCGCCACGGGAACAGGGAAGACGATCCTCGCAGCACTTGCTGCTCGTGATTTTGAGCCGAAGCGTGTCCTATTCATCGCCCACACGGCTCAGATCCTGCGGAATTCTGCCCGCGAATTTCAACGTGTTTTCCGGTGCCCCCAATCAGACATTGGGTTCTTCATTGGCCAAGAGCACGACGTTAACCGACGTTTCGTGTTTGCCACTGTTCAGTCACTTTCACGCCTGGAACATCTCTCTGACATTTCCCCGATTCTCTTCGATTACGTAATTATTGATGAGGTCCACCGCTCTGGCGCAAAGTCCTACCGCCGCATCATTGATCACTTCCGTCCTCGCTTCCTCCTTGGCCTCACTGCCACTCCGGAACGGACAGATGCTTTCAACGTGTTTGAGTTGTTCGACCACAACGTTCCTTTTGAGATCAGGCTGGGCGACGCACTCGAATCACACATGCTCGTGCCCTTCAACTACTACGGGGTGTCTGATTATGAGTCGATGAATGGTTATTCCATTTCGGACGAGTCAACGGTGGATGAGTTGGTGGCTCGTGAGCGCGTGGAACATATTGTCCAGGTGCTGCAGGACTACTGCTTCCCCAGTGGCACGAAAGGTTTGATCTTTTGTAGTTCCAACAAGGAAGCTGCTCGCCTTTCAGAAGAACTGAACCAGTATTCGCTCTACGGCCGCCGCTTGCGGACTGTGGCATTGAGTGGGCAGACGAGTGTTCCTGAGCGGGAAAGAAACGTCGAAAAGCTCGAATTGGGCGAACTCGACTTCATCATCACAGTGGATATCTTCAACGAGGGTATTGACATCCCTGAGGTCAACGTTGTGGTGATGCTTCGCAGCACTCAATCCTCGATCATTTTCACCCAACAGCTTGGTCGTGGTTTGAGGAAAGCTGCCAAGAAGAACAGTCTCCGGGTTATCGACGTCATTGGCAACTATTCCAACAACTACCTCATCCCGATCGCGCTGACGGGTGATCGATCTGGCGATAAAGACACTCCACGCGACACGATTCGCCGAACAGGAATTCATCCCGTTGCCGGCGCATCAACCATTAGTTTTAATGAGGTTTCAACGCAAAGGATCCTCGAGTCTCTCCAGAAAGCCCGCTTGATCGATAAGCGTCAGTTCAAAGAAGCTATTCAGACGTTGCAGTATCGGCTTGGAAAGCTTCCACGACTGGTTGATTTTGAAACCCATGAATCGTTGAACCCTTACGTCATGGCCAGCCGTTACGAGAACTACTGGTCACTCCTCCACTCATTAAAGTTCGTGGAATACGCACCGTCTCCGGTGGAGAAGGGCTACCTCACTCTCCTATCCTCCGAGCTCCTCAACGGTAAGAGGCCGCAGGAACTTCTAGTTATGAAGTGGCTTTGCGAAGAAGGTCCCCTTGAACAAAGAGAGATCGCATCGCGCTTCAAAGAGCAGGGATTGGATCACAGCGAAGGGTGCTTAAACACGATTGAGCGCATCCTCAACCTCGAGTGGTTCACCGACCAACAGCGCACAACCTTCGGCGGAACGCCTTTAGCCGTCAAGGAAGGCTCTGTTTTCAAGCTGTCTGATGAGTTCCACGCGTTATACGATTCTTACGCTGCCGATTGGTCCACCAGCAGCTTCCGCAGTCATGTCGATGATGTCATCGAGACCGGGCTGCTGCTGAACCGGAAGCACTACGGCGCAAGTGACAAACTGATACGCGGCAAGCGTTATTCCCGCCGTGACACCTGCCGGTTGCTCAACTGGGCGAAGAACCAAGAATCCACAATCTACGGGTACAAGACCGACGCCGTGTCGGGAACCTGCCCGATCTTCATCACCTATCACAAGGATGCAGATATCTCGGAGAGCATCCGCTACGAAGACACGCTACTCAACCAATCAACGCTGCACTGGTTCAGCCGTAACCGCCGGACACTTGCCAGCCGCGAGCTTCAGCCGATTTTGTCTAATGCCGTGGACCTTCACCTATTTGCCAAACGAGAGGATGCAGACGGCACCGACTTCTACTACCTCGGTCAGGTGGATGCCACTAACCCACAGCAGACCACGATGCTCGGCAAAAATGACCAGAAAGTTGATGTTGTCACCACGGACCTTAAACTCCGTGTGCCTTTGCCCGTCGATCTTTTTGAGTCGCTCACTGCCCGTAAGAACGTCGCAGCAACACCTTAATCATCCGCCCGCATATGCCGGAGGCGCTCCAGGGCGGGGTCGCCGGCGGCGATGCGGGAGTGGGTGGTGCAGGCGGCATCGAAAAGCTGCCAGGCGGTGGTGGGGTTGGTGTCGGTGAGGATGTTCGCGTTGGGGTCGCGGTCCCACATGCCGGTGTCGTCGGCGATGGAGGTGCCGCGGGTGAGAGGGGAATTGGGTTCGAGGTCGGCCGTCGATAAGCGAAAATCCGCTGGGACCTGATTGAGTGCGACCATGACGGTGAGTAGGTCGTGGATTTGGGCCTGGTAGCCATCGCCGGTGTCTTCGTGAAATTCGAAGTAGAAGCGGGTGATGGGCTCAAGGTGTTGTGCCAGCGGTGAGGTGCCCAGTGTGTCAATGATGTGTTCGAGGTGGTCCGGCGTGAGGATCATGCGCTCGGTCACGTTGAGAGGGCACACGGTGATCGGCGTGGGCGTGGTGGCAAAGACGTGCTTGGCGGCGTGGGGGTCGACCCAGAAATTCCACTCCGCGGTGGGAGTGGTGTTGCCCGGGTACAGGAACGCGCCACCCATGACGGTGATGTGCTTGAGCTTGGCGTAGTGCTGCGGGTGCAGGTGAGCGAACGCGGCGAGGTTGGTCATGGGGCCGGTGATGATGAGGTGGAGGTCCTCCGTCCCGCGGTCGATGGCATCGCACCACAGCATGGCCCAATCGTGCTCAACGTGGCGCGTGGGTGCGGTGGCATAGCCCAGGCCGGTGTCCCCGTGCGTATCCGGTGTGGTGTTGAGCTCCCACTCAAGTGGGGCCTGCATCCCCGCGGCAAGCGGAATCGTGGGCAGGCCACACAGGCTGAGAATCCAGGCGGCGTTGCGCGCGCACTGGTCGGCGTCCACGTTGCCGGCGCTGGTGGTCACGCACTCAAGTTCAATGTCCTGCGTGTGCGCGAGGGCGGCGAGGTAGATCAACGCGTAGGTGTCGTCGATGCCGGGATCGCAGTCGTAGATGACTCTCATGATGTCTTTTGCTCTATCTGGTTGCTTTGTCGGGGTGAGTTTCATTGCCAAGGGTTGCCCATACGATAAACGCCCCGGCGGCGATGACGCCGCACACCATGAACGCGGCGGAGAAACCGTGAGACTGGGCGATCGCACCGATGATGATGGGGCCAAGGACCTGGCCGGCGTCGCCACACATTTGGTATGCGGAGAGTGCCTTGCCACCGGAACGATCATTGCCGATGATGTCCGCCAGGCTCGCCTGCTGGCTAGGCACGATGAGGCCGCCGCCCACGCCCGCGATGATGGACAGGGTGATCAGAGTCCACACGGCAGTAGCGAATCCGAGAGTGCCCGTAGCCAGTGCGGTGACCGTAAGGCCAGTGAGGATGAGCGGTTTACGGCCAATACTGTCCGCCAGGCGCCCGGAGAACTGCAGGGTCACCGCATTGCCAAAAGCAAAAGCAGCGAGCGCTAAGCCCGAAGCCGCCGCGCCGTGCGTGAATACCGATGCCGCAAAGAGCGGCAAAATAGCCACACGCACGCCCATGTTCACCCAGCCATTAGCAAACATGGAGGCCAGCAAGGACTGGTAGCTCGGATTAGTAAACGCCTCACCTAGGCGCATCGGGGGGCGCCGAAGCATGGACACATCCGTATCCGAATTCGGCAGCGCCACCCACACCACCACGGCAGCCAGCGCCACAGCGGTGCCGTAAATAACAAAAGGCCAGCGCATCCCCATAAATGACAGCGCCGCGCCGATGATCGGCCCGATGATGTTGCCCAGCAGAAACGCCGTTGCATACGTGGAGCTTGCCCGCCCACGAATCTGCGGTGGCGCCACCTTCACGATCAGTGCCTGCGCGGAAATAGTGAACATAGTGGACCCCAGCCCCGCGATGAACCGCAGTGCCAGCATGTGCCAGTACTCCTGCGCCACAGCCACCAGCCCGGTGCTCACCGCCACGATGACAAGGCCCGTGATGTACACCTTGCGGGAGCCGAGCTTATCCACGAGTCTTCCCGCCCCCGGCGCCCCCACCAGCCGTGCCGCGGAGAACACCGACACCACCGCTGCTGCCGCCGCCATAGTGACTCCGAAGCTGCTGGCAAACTGCGGGATCACCGGCGCGATAATCCCATAACCCAGCGCAATAAGAAACGCAGCAGCCACCAGCACCCAAATTTCCTTGGGGATGGCGGGCAATGGTGATACTTCCGGTGCCCGCGCCAGCGGACTTCCGGGAATCGGTTCAGGCGTGCTCATGTATCCGGATACACTACTATCACCTGCGAAAAACACTCCAATGCAAAAGGTGCTGCTCCACCATGACCACCCCATCGCCGAATGCTGCTGATCCCACAAACACCTCCGGAGGTTGGCAGCCGTCGAAGAAGAACCGACGGCACTTAGCCATTGCTGGGGTGTTCTTGGGCGCGCTCACTATCTTTGGAGCCCTCAGCGGTGGTGACGGTGGCACTAACGCAGCCATCGGCAACGTCTTGCTGGGTATTGCTTTTCTCATCCCTAGTCTCTGGTGGTTCCACTGCGAGAACGCCGATCAAGGGGCACTGCAGGCCTACCAAGAGGCCATGAAGGTTCGCGGGCAAACACCGCACTTGTTGACTGTGTCAGACATGATCCTTCTTCGCGGCATGGACGAACTGGAAAAGCCCCGGCCGAAGAACCGGCGCTGGAGACTAGTCGCAGCGCTGTCTGTTGCCCTTTCCTTCCTGGGCACAGTGATCATCCCAGACCCACCGGATCAAAACACCCCGAGTAAGAACACGGATTCCAAAGTTTCAAGCAACCCATTCGAATAGTTGTTCTAATCATTCCTGCCCCGTGTCGTGGGTGCCCCTTATCTTGTGAAGCATGACGAACACACGAGAAATTGCCCGCACTATCCGTTCCAACCATGCTGATGCCCTCGAGCGCTTTGAAGCCGTCATCCACCACCCGCGCTCCCTGGCCCGGCCCAACCCAACCTGGCGTCCACCAACCCGGGAACTGCCCCGTGTTGCCGGCGGCCCCACGTTGAGGACTGCGATTACTCGCCGCCGAGTTGGTCCCCGCGCGCAAGCCCGTATCAAGGGCTTCGGCGAATCACACGTGCCCGCCTACCTCATTGAGGTCCGCTTCACTGACGCATCCGGGTACACCGTCAACCGCGAGATTGCAGAGGCTTGGGTTCGCGCCCTGGTGCCCACCGACATGATCAGCGCTGTGCACGAGGTGTACTCCCCCACCGGCGCTACTTTTGTCTGGCTCGTGGACGGAACCTTCACGCCCGTCTACTCCCCTGCCTCCATGTTTGAGGGGATCGCCGCGGCGTAGTTACTCCTCGTCGGCGTCTTCGTCGTCGTAGTCGATGCCATCATCGTCATCATCGTCATCATCGTCATCGCCGTCGTCGGCGCCGAAGATGTCGTACACGTCCGGCTCATCGAAGTCATCATCGTCGAATGGGAGGAGTTGTGCTTCCCATTCCTCTGCCTGATCGGCGGCGAGAGAAAGTACGTCGAAGAGGCGATCAAAGTCGTGAAACACACCTAGTTCCAAGGTTTCCGCTTGGGAGGCAACCTCAGCATGCAGGGTGGCAAAAAGGTGCTCCCGATCTTCATCGGTAAGCTCCGCATCGCCGTCTGAATCCCAGAGTTCCCCAATAGCATCGTCCAAAAGGTCATCGTAGGAATCGGGCAGGGCTACAAACGTTACGGTCGCACACGGCGTGCCATCGACTTCTTCCACCTGAACTTGGAGTTCGGCATTGGTGCCTACCTCGGCGCGCACCAGGTGCGGGTCGACCGGATCCTGGTAGAACTCCACATCCCCAATGCGCTCATCCGTGCCCTCCAACAGATCGCGTAGGACGGTGATCACCTGATCGGTAGCCATATGGCGAGCCACAGTTGCTACAGCATCTTCCACGGAGAAGACAACGGAGACGAGTACTGCTTCAAATTCATCATCATCCGCATCCACATCCGCGGCGGCGATGTACACATTTGCGGCCGGAAGATGCTGGTCGATCTCCACAAAATGAATTTCAACATCAGAGGTGATGGGCACAAACATCGTGTCATCATGCACGCGGGATTCGATTCCCTCCCGGTCAAGACCGGCGGCAATGTCCTCGAAAAAGCTCATGACGTGGGGTTCCCTTCTGGTTGCCCGCAGCGCCGCTTCGACGCCCTGGGGTGTTGCCTGTGGTAGCGGCAACCAGCCTAGCCATCAGCACGCTATGGCGCAGCAGGATTCCACTGCGGATCATCCGGATCAATGCCCAAGAAATCCGCGAGACTCTCCGCAATATCACGGCGGCCGGTGCCCCACTGCGTCAGATTGAACCCCTCCCATGCGCGACGTTTCTCCGCCTTTGGGTCCCACACCACCGTGGAGTCTGTGCGAAGCACCGCGGTGGCGCGGCCCGGCGCGGTGTCTGAGCTGAAGCCATACTCCGGCCAGATCTCGCCGGGACGTCCGGTATGGAAGAAAGAGCCCCAGTGGCGTTGCATCATCTCACTGACCGCGTCAAAGTCTGCCTGCGGACTCAGGTGCTGCAGGATGCCAGCGGGAGTGGTAAAGCGGGCACCAAACACCGTCTCCAAGTCAGCGGTGTGGACAGCACCCACTCCGAGTTTCTGCAGGGGTGCGGCAGCGAAGTCGAAGTGGTACATCCATACCGGAGCTACGTGGCGGTGATCGGAGGCAATGCGCACGGAGGGCGCCCAGAACACGGCATCAGCAACGAGCTCAGCAAAGTCGCTGCGGTCGGTGGCGTTGTTATAGGCGGCCAAGATCTCGTCGGCGTTGTCCGGATCGAAGACTTCAAGGATCCTTCGAGCTGCCTTCTGCCGCGTGCGACTGAACATGAACATCGCTTTGGTGAAGCTGGCTTCGCCCGAATTCGACCCAATGATCAACGGTACCGGGGCTTCCCCATGTGCAGCGAACGCGTCAATCGGGTGCTGCGGCAGAACCGAGTTATCCACCGTTGGCATGAAAGAGAGATTCAAGTACTGGATCTCACCGGAGCGGATCAGCAAAGCGTTGCCCACTCGAACGAGGTCTTCGGCGGGGACGGCGCGGAGATCAGAAATCGTCGATAAGCGCGACATGCCCATCCCATCGAGCAGGGCGCGCACCCACATAGCGGCCTGGAGACGCGAGTGCACCGCGGCGACGGGCGCGGACTGCGCAATCGCCCCGTGGAACAATCCTCTTGCCTGTGGCGACGACATGAGAGCGGTAACAGCGCTGGCTCCCGCGGACTCCCCCATGATGGTCACGCGGTTCGGGCTTCCCCCGAACGCAGCGATATTGTCGCGCACCCACTGCAACGCCAAAATCTGATTATGAGTGGCGGGAGTAGCCACGCAATCCTCGCCGAGTGAGCGCATATCCAGATACCCCAGCACCCCCAAACGGAAGTTAATGGAGACGTACACAATGTTCGTGGCCTTGGCGAACTGGTGGCCCTGAAAAATCTTCTCATTAGAAAAGCCGGTAAGGAACGTCCCGCCGTGGATATACACCACCACCGGCAGTTCCTCATCCGTATCCGGGCGGACAATGTCCAACGTGAGGCAATCCTCCGTGCCCATCACCTTGTCATTCCACCCGTACGTGCCCTGCATGGCCGGCTCAGCAAAGGTGGTGGCATCAAAGGTCCCTGACCACGACTCCCGCGCATGAGGGGCTGAAAAGCGATTCTTCCCACCCGTGGGTTCCCCATATGGCACGCCCCGCCACGTGCGCATGCCAGTCGCGGGATCAACGATGCCACGGATCTTTCCGGCGGTGGTCATCACAACTGGGTCGCTGGCCATACAGCAACTCTAATCGCGGAAAGATTTTCCGGCCTAGGATGGTGTGATTGCCCGCTCAACATTAAGGAGATACCCCAGAGTGGTTTTTGGCAGGAAGAAAAAGCAGCAGGACGTTGCGGTGGTAGAAGCGAACCCCGCTAACACTGCTATTAGTGAGGAGAATGCCTCCCGGATCGGCCGCACCTTCATCAAAGGATTAGACCGTGCCGTACACCTGCAATCCGGGTTCATCAAGGGTTACGTCAACTGGCTGCGCCGCTCGAACCCGGATGCCACGCCTGCGGAGATCCAAGAGATCATGCGCAAGCACTTCATGAAGGCCGCCGCCGGTTCCGGTGCCGGCGCTGGTGGAGCGGCCGCTGTGCCCGGTGTCGGATTTGTTACAGGCTCGGCGGCCATTGCGGCGGAGTCCCTCCTCTTCGTGGATATGGCAGCCGTGTACACCGTGGGCTCGGCGTACCTGCGTGGGGAGGATATTACTGACGCGGAGCGCCGTCGCGCGATCGTTCTATTGGCATTGTCGGGGGCGCAGGGTGCGGCGATCGTCGATACGCTCGTTGGCCCTGAAGCAACCGCACTGACCGCGACGAAGTCCCTGGCTAAATTCACCGGCCCCACCCTGACCCAGGCCAACAACATGATGACGCGCACGGTGATGAAGAGCATCAACCGCAGGCTGCGCCGCATGTGGATCGGCAAAATCATGCCACTAGGCATCGGCGCTATTGCCGGTGTGACCGCCAACCGCGCGCTGGCCAAGAAAGTCGTGGAGAACACCGCCCGCAACCTTGGGCCGGCACCTGCCCAATTCGCGGTACCCCTGCCACCGAAGAGCAACGAGGAAGAGAAACTGGCTGAAGCAGCCGACGGAAAGAAATCGTGGAAGTCCCGCTTCCAAGCTGTAATGGACGTCTTTGAGAAAAACCGCGATGACGCAGAAGACTCCTCTCAATAGGGGCTTGTTTTAAACCCACAGTTAAGAACACTTCCTTGCTCCGTGATGAGCTGCCGTAACAAGATAGGCAGGCCGAGCGAATACTCGATACGGAACAAGGACGTATCATGATTAACAGTGCCCGCAAGCAACTTCCCCGAAACAGCGGAAAGCATGCAGTATTGTGGGCTGTCAACAACGATCCACACCCCGGTTAACCCCGAGTAACGTGGGCAACGTACAAAAAGCAAAACGCACTATTAGAGCACAGAAGCGAGGCGAGTAACTGCCGTGAGCAGCGAGAGCACATTCGGCCAAAACGACTGGCTGGTTGATGAGATGTTCCAGCAGTACAAGAAGGACCCCAACTCCGTAGACGCGGAATGGCGGGATCTGTTTGAAAAGAAGGGCGTCACCGGTGGGTCTAGCCCGCTCGCTTCTGGCGCCGCGAACAGCGCGGACACCACTGTCCACCGCGCACGCACCGAAGCGAAGGTTGCCAAGAGCACTGGCGCACCGAGCCAGGACGGCCGCCAGACCAAGGTAGACAAAGCGGTGGCAGAATCCACCACCCCGTCTGCACGCAAACAGCCGCAGGCACCGAAGCCATCTCCACTAGACAAGATTGGCACCCTGCCAGAAGCTGGTGAGCAGCAGCTCAAGGGCATGTTCAAGGCAATTGCTAAGAACATGGATGAGTCCTTGACTGTCCCGACGGCAACGACTGTGCGCGATATGCCGGTCAAGCTCATGTTTGAGAACCGCGCACAGATCAACGATCACCTCAAGCGCACCCGCGGTGGCAAGATTTCCTTCACCCACATCATCGGCTGGGCGATTGTGAAGTCCGCCCTGCTCCACCCGGGCATGAACGTGAACTACAAGGTTGTGGACGGCAAGCCGTTCGTTGTCACGCCTGAGCACATCAACCTGGGTCTTGCCATTGACCTTCCACAGAAGGATGGCTCCCGCGCCCTCGTCGTCGCAGCCATCAAGGAGTGTGAGACCCTCACCTTCGACCAGTTTGTTAAGGCTTACGAGGACATCGTCGCACGCGCCCGCCAGAACAAGCTGAAGCTCGATGACTTCCAGGGTGTCACCATCCAGCTGACCAACCCAGGTGGCATTGGCACCCGCCACTCCATCCCGCGCCTGACAAAGGGTCAGGGCACCATCGTCGGCGTTGGCGCCATGGACTACCCGGCTGAATTCGCCGGCGCTTCCGAGGACCGCCTGGCCGAACTCGGTGTAGGCAAGCTGACCACGCTGACCTCCACCTACGACCACCGCGTCATTCAGGGTGCAGAGTCCGGCGAGTTCCTGCGTGATATTTCGCAGTTGCTTATCGACGACAAGTTCTGGGACGAGATCTTCGAAGCCATGCGGATCCCCTACGCACCAATGCGTTGGGCGCAGGACATCCCGAACTCCGGCGTGGACAAGTCCACCCGTGTGATGAACCTCATCGAGGCATACCGCTCCCGCGGCCACCTCATGGCGGACACCAACCCGCTGAACTGGCACCAGCCTGGCCTGCCCAAGCCGGATGCCCGTGACCTCCTACTGGAGACGCACGGCCTGACTCTCTGGGACCTGGACCGCACCTTCAACGTTGGCGGATTCGGTGGCAAGGAGACGATGACCCTCCGCGAGGTGCTCACCCGCCTGCGCGCCGCCTACACCCTCCACGTTGGTGCTGAGTACACCCACGTCCTCGACCGCGATGAGCGTGACTGGCTGCGTGACCGCCTCGAGGTGGGTATGCCGAAGCCGACCAACGCCGAGCAGAAGTACATCCTGCAGAAGCTCAACGCCGCTGAGGCCTTTGAAAATTTCCTGCAGACCAAGTACCTGGGCCAGAAGCGCTTCTCCCTCGAGGGTGCTGAAACCCTGATCCCGCTCATGGACTCCATCATTGACACTGCCGCTGGCCAGGGTCTGGATGAAGTTGTCATTGGTATGCCACACCGTGGGCGCCTCAACGTTTTGTTCAACATCATGGGCAAGCCGGTCAAGACCATCTTCAGCGAGTTCGAAGGCAACCTGCAGCCGGCCCAGCAGGGTGGCTCCGGTGACGTGAAGTACCACCTGGGCTTCGAAGGCGAACACATCCAGATGTTCGGCGACGGTGAGATCAAACTCACCCTGGCTGCCAACCCCTCGCACCTTGAGGCCGTCGACCCAGTTCTGGTGGGTCTGGCCCGCGCTAAGCAGGACCTGATTAACCACGGTAAGAACGCCGACGATCACACCGTTGTGCCGCTGATGCTCCACGGTGACGCATCCTTCGCTGGGCTTGGCGTTGTTCAGGAAACCCTGAACATGTCCAAGCTGACCGGCTACGACGTAGGCGGTACCGTCCACATCGTGGTGAACAACCAGGTTGGCTTCACCACCACCCCGGACCAGGGTCGCTCCACCTACTACGCCACCGACTTGGCTAAGGGCTTTGACTGCCCGGTCTTCCACGTCAACGGCGATGACCCGGAGGCAGCAGCGTGGGTTGGCCAGCTGGCTACTGAGTATCGCCGCAAGTTTGGCAAGGATGTCTTCATCGACCTCATCTGCTACCGCCTGCGTGGCCACAACGAGGCAGACGATCCATCGGTGACCCAGCCGCTCATGTACGAGCGCATCGAGTCCCACCCGTCCGTGCGCACCCGCTACACCAAGGACCTCATTGGCCGTGGCGATATCACACAGGAAGAAGCCGAGATCGCGGCACAGGACTTCCACGACCAGCTGGACTCTGTGTTCAATGACGTCAAGGAAGGTGGCGGTAAGCCGGGCGAGCAGACCGGTATCACCGAGTCCCAGTCCCTCACCCGTGGCCTGGACACTTCCATCGATGCACAGACCTTCAAGGCACTTGCCGACGCATACGCACACCTTCCGGAGGACTTCACCCCGAACAAGCGCCTGAAGTCCGTACTAAAGAACCGTGGCGGTTCCTTCGAGTCCGGCAACATCGACTGGGCATGGGCCGAGCTCCTCGCCTTCGGCTCCCTGGCTAAGCAGGGCAAGCTCGTCCGCCTCGCCGGCGAAGACTCCAAACGCGGCACCTTCACCCAGCGTCACGGTGTCCTCTTCGACCCGAACACTGGTGAGCAGTTCAACCCGCTCGACGCCACTGCCATTGATGCAGGCAACGGTGGCCGTTTCCGGATCTACAACTCCGCCCTGACTGAGTTCGGTGGCTTGGGCTTTGAGTACGGCTACACCGTGGGTAACCCGGAAGCACTCGTCGCATGGGAAGCACAGTTCGGTGACTTTGCCAACGGTGGCCAGACCATCATTGACGAGTACATCTCCTCCGGTGAGACCAAGTGGGGCCAGCTGTCCAAACTGGTCATGCTGCTCCCCCACGGTTACGAGGGTCAGGGACCGGACCACTCCTCTGCACGCATCGAGCGTTTCCTGCAACTGGTGGCCGAAGGGTCCATGACCATCGCTCAGCCGACCATCCCGGCTAACTACTTCCACCTTCTGCGCCGCCAAGCACTCGGTGACATGAAGCGCCCGCTGGTTGTCTTCACCCCGAAGTCCATGCTGCGCAACAAGGCTGCGGTCTCCCAGGTGGATGAGTTCACCGAGCAGAAGTCCTTCCGCTCCGTCATCGACGACCCGCGCCTGGTGGATGCCTCCAACACGATCATCGGCGATGCCAACAAGGTGACCACCATCATGCTCTGCTCCGGCAAGATCTACTACGAGCTGGAGAAGCGCCGCGCCAAGGACAACCGCGAGGACATCGCCATCATCCGTGTGGAGATGCTGCACCCGATTCCGTTCAACCGCCTGTCCGACGCGTTTGCAAACTACCCGAACGCCAAGGAAATCCGCTTCGTGCAGGACGAGCCCGCCAACCAGGGCCCGTGGCCGTTCTACAACGAACACTTGGCCAACTTCGTGGACAACATGCCGCCGATGCGCCGCATCTCGCGCCGCGCACAGTCCACCACTGCAACCGGTGTGGCGAAGGTCCACCAGCAGGAGGAGAAGGCATTGCTCGACGAGGCATTTGCCGACTAGGCAGCTAAGGCAAAGGGGGAGCTGCACCACGCAGCTCCCCCTTTTTTGCTTGCCTCTGTAGGAAGACCCCTTACTTCACAGCAGCTTCAGCTTTCTTCGCAGCGAGCGTCACCAGGACGAGCAAAACCACAACAACGGGCATACTCAGCCAGCCGATCTTGTGATCATCCACAAAAAGGCACACAATCCCACCGATGATCAGCGGGATACCACTGGCTGCGAGCACATCCCCAGCTGCCTTGTGGCCAGTGATCCAAGCCTCTTCACTCTCGAGGAGAGCTGAGGTCCTAATGCCCACCCAGTTGTTCTTAGGCAAAGTCCCTTGGCGGGCTTTGAGCCCCACCCAGATCAAAACGCCGCCACAAACAGACCATGTGATGGCCATGATCACTGCTAATACGGACATGTAATTCTCTTCCTGTGTGCTAATTCGGAGACTTAGGCGCTGCCAGGTTCGTCGTCTTCGACAGCGCGTTCAAGTGCAACCCCCATGCCAGTCTTCTCCTGAATCCACTCGTTCACAACATGGGATGGATCGGGGTCTTTCGCGGATTCTTTAACGAGTTCATCGAGTTCCTCGGTGCTTAGCGCGCGGGTCGCTTTGTTCATGGCGCGGAGAACGCCGCGCTCAAAAAGTTGGGCTTTGAACACCGGGATGATGTTGTTGGGCAGGTCGCCGTGTTCCTGGTTCGCACACGACTCAGCTGGTGAGGGGTCGATGGTTCGCAGGACAGTCGGCAGGCTTGCCACGGCAGCGTCATAGGTTGACAGTGGGATGTCTTCGACGTTGTCCGAGTGTCCTTCTTCCGCAGCATCAGCGACAGCACGATTGAGTTCGCTAGCCTCACCCGGGTTTGTTTGAGTGACGAGGGAACCAGCACACATGACAGCAAAGTTGGCTTCGCCGGCTAGAAGGACATCAAGTTTCGTGCTGTCATCCGCGAGTTCCATAGGGATAATTCCCACGGCGCGGCCGTCAAACTGAATGATCTGACGGTAGATTTCTGCCAACACCATCTGTTCTTCATCGGTGGGGTCCACCGCAATTTTCACGGTGGATTGGGACTCTGATGGGGGCTCGGCACAGGCTGAAAGGAACAAGATACTCAAACCGGCAGCAGCCATGAGGGTCTTGCGCATTTACTGTCCTGCCTGTGGAAGGTTTTTGGAGATCATGTCGCGGGCGCGTGGGGCTTGGCTGGCCTCGCAGAGGACGTCGTAGCGTCCCGCAACAATCGTGGTCGCGGAGGAAAAATCGCGTTTGCCCTGCGTCATGGCGTAGCCCACACCGGCGAAGATGAGTCCGAAGATAATGCCGATCACCACCGCGGTGAGCATGGACAACATGGGCTCCGGGCTGAAAAGAGCGAAGAGGAGACCAACGAACAAGCCGAACCACAGGCCGGATAGTGCGCCACCACCAAGTACTCGGCCCCATGTCAGGCGGCCGGTGACTTTTTCTACCTGCATGAGGTCTACGCCCACGATGGTGAGTTCTTCCACGGGGAATTCTTGGTCCGACAGGTAGTCCACTGCGGCTTGGGCTTCGGCATAGGTGTGGAAGCTGCCCACGGGCCACCCGGACGGGCGTTGCGGGATGGTGCGCGCGTTGTACGGCTGGGTCATGGTGTTGAAAACCTCGCTTCATGTTTCTCGGGCATGGTCGAGTCTAGTGTTTCTGCGGGTAAGGGTCATATACTGACCGGTGATGAGTAACACAAGCCCTACACCAGGAATTTCTGAAGCAGCCGTCCGTAATGCGTTGTCGCGGGTGGATGACCCCGAGATTGGGAAGCCGATCACCGAGTTGGACATGGTTGAGTCGGTTCGGATTGATGGCAATGATGTTGCCGTCGGTATCTACCTCACCATCGCTGGCTGCCCCATGCGTGACACTATCGAGAGCAATGTGCGCGCGGTGGTTCAGGAGCTCGAAGGCGTGGGTGAGGTCAGCGTGACCATGCACACGATGAGCGATGAGCAGCGTCGCAACCTTGCGCAGCGTCTCAAGGGTGACAGGTCTGAACCTGTCATTCCGTTCGCACAGCCCGGTTCAACCACCCGCGTGTTCGCGGTGGCATCCGGCAAGGGTGGCGTGGGTAAGTCCTCGATGACGGTCAACCTTGCCACGTCCCTCGCCGCGCAGGGCCTCACGGTGGGCATTCTCGACGCGGATATTTACGGCCACTCTATTCCCGGCCTCATGGGTTCTGTGGGGCAAGGCCCAACGCTTGTCGACGATATGTTGATGCCCCCCATCACCCACAACGTCCGCCACATCTCCATCGGGCAATTCGTGGAAGGCAACGCCCCCGTGGTGTGGCGCGGCCCGATGCTCACCCGCGCTATCCAGCAGTTCCTCGCTGACGTATATTGGTCTGAGTTGGATGTCCTCTTCATGGATCTGCCACCAGGAACCGGCGACGTGGCCATTACGGTGGCGCAACTGGTGCCGAATGCAGAGCTGCTCATTGTGACCACACCGCAGGCTGCTGCCGCCGAGGTTGCGGAACGTGCCGGTTCCATCTCCCAGCAGACCGGCCAGCGCGTAGCCGGTGTGATTGAGAACATGTCCGCCATGATCATGCCCGACGGCAGCACCATGGATATCTTTGGTACCGGTGGTGGCGAGCAGGTAGCAGAGCGCCTGACCAGCATCACCGGTGACGAGGTTCCGCTGCTTGGTTCTGTCCCCCTCGACCCGCAGCTGCGGGCCCACGGCGATGACGGCACCCCGATCGCCGTCTCCGCACCCGACTCCCCCGCCGCCAAGGCGATCAATGACATCGCTAAGAAACTCAAAGTGCGCCGTGAATCCCTCGCCGGCAAGAACCTCTCGCTCGGCGTGACGCAAAACTAACAACTACGCACAACTACGTCACATCAGCCCAGGAGAACCCGCCACCGCTCGTCGTTGGCGGTTGTGGCTGTGCCTTGTCCGGCCGTGGCCGTGCAGCCGGGACGGGGTCCCCACCCATCATGGTGGTGAGGTTGAGGGCGTCGAGGTAGTCCCCGTCTTCGTCGAAAAGCACTTTGGCAATGGCTTTCTTCGGGCCCATCGCCGCGTACTCCGTGACGGTGCTCATGGGTTTACGGAACTCATCTAGGCCATCAAATTCCCCGTTGAGCTCCTGTTTGGCATTGGCGATGGCTTTGCGCGCGGCAAAAATGGCGGCGCGCACGTCCTGGATGACCCCAGGGAGACGCTCGGGCCCCACAACAATCAGGCCGACGAGAATGATGACGAAGACCTCGCCCCAGCCAATGTTAAACACGGCTCTACTTTAACCCCTCGCGCAATTTTGACCACGTGGCGCTCAACCCAATGCCTTTTGGCGACGGCTTGTGCACAGGCATCTCCTCTGCACCTTCCATGAGAGCAAGCTTTTCCACCAGTGAACGCGGCGCGCGCAAACACCCGTCCGTATTGTGCTCCCGCACTGCTGCCGCCGCTGCCCGTTGACGGGCAGCCTCATCCTGGCACACCTGGCATACCACCAGGTGTAGACGTGCGCGATGCACTGCGGTGCGCGACAACTCACCATCTACGAGCGCCGCAACCGCTTCAAAGCTCAGGTGATCAGTCGAATCAAAACGTGGCACGAGGCACCACCCTAACGTGCGCGGATGAGCTCGCGGGCGCCCTCATTAGTCTGCGCCTTAGCCTCCAGCGAATCACGCAGCTGGCTGCGCCCACGGTGAATCCGCGAACGAACCGTGCCCATTTTCACGCCGAGGGTCTTAGCAATCTCCTCGTAGCTCATGCCCACCACATCACACAACACCACGGACACGCGAAACTCCGGACTGAGCTCATCCAACGCTTCCTGCAAAGCCGGGTCAAGGTTGGCCACGCTGTACACCTGCTCCGGAGTCATCTCGGTGCCCGGGACGCGCTCATAGTCCTCCGGCAGCGCCTCCATGCGGATCTTGCTGCGATGGCGAGCCATGTCCAGGAAGAGATTAGAGGTAATACGATGCAACCATCCCTCAAACGTGCCGGGCTTGTAGGACTTCAGATTCCGGAACACGCGCATGAAGGTTTCCTGTGTGAGGTCTTCTGCATCCTGCTGGTTACCGGACAGACGGAAAGCAAGCCGGTACACGCTATCCGCGTGCTCCTCCACGAGCTCCGCCCACGTAGGCATGGCACCCTCACCCGCGTCAAAAGCAGCGGTACCAGTCAGTGGCTCCAAGGGCTCCAAAGGCTCAGCAGGCGCATTCATGCATACTATTGTTCCTTATCGCCCTCACACAGGTGTGGCCAGGCCCTAGGAAATACCTGTGAGGTCTTCGCGCGGCGTGCCCCACCCGTCGAAGGTGTCTCTATTTCGTAGGATGACCGGTGTGAGCGACTCTGCATTTTCTTCTCTGAACGCGTATATTTCCTCCGTCGCTGGCCGGAGCACCCAGCCTGAGCTGCAGGCTGCGCTTGATGCAGCATGTGCGGATGCTGGCGAGTACGGTCTACCCACCCCCGGTGCGGCACTGGGTAGCCTCCTGGGAACGCTGGCCGCTGTTGGTGAGGGTGGCGCTGTAGCCATGACTCCGGCCGCCGGTGTCGTTGGGCTACACATCCTCGCTGGCCTGCCGGAGAAGTCCAACCTGACCTGCATCGACCCGGAGGCAGACCACCAGGCGCGCGCCAAGGCCACCTTCCGTGACGCGGGCTTTGGCCCCTCGCGCACTCGCTTCCTGCCATCGCGCCCGCTGGATGTGCTGGGCCGCCTGGCCGCGGAGTCTTATCACCTGGTCGTGGCAGATGTGGAACCGGTGGATTTCCCCGCTGTCGTCGAAGCCGCATGGCCTCTGCTCACACCAGGTGGCACGCTAGTTCTGCTCGGCTCGTTGCTGGATGGCACGCTTATCGACGCCTCACGCACCGACCGCAACACCACCGCTGCCCGCGAAGCCGACTCACTGATCGACACCCTCGATGGTGCCCTGGTCACGCGTCTGCCACTCGACGCGGGTGTCACGCTGATCACCCGCGCACAGTAAGGGGACCACCGGTAAGGGCTACTCGACGAATTCGCCCTTACCTACAACCACCACGCCTTCCGCGGAAATGGTGAAGCCGCGGCGTTCGTCGTCCGCCCGGTGTGTGCCCACGGCAGCACCATCGGACACGTAGACGTTCTTATCCAGGATCGCGTGGCGCACGATCGCTCCCTTACCCACGCGCACCCCCGGCATCAAGACAGAAGACTCCACCACTGCCCCATCCTCCACGTACACATCCGTGGACAGCACCGAGTTACGCACCGTGGAACCGGAGATGATGGACCCCGGCGCGATGATGGACTCCTGCGCAAGACCCCCGGAGACAAACTTTGCCGGCGGCAGGTTCTCATCCTCCGTGGAGTGAATCGGCCACGCCTTGTTGTACAAGTTGAACACGGGGTGGATAGAAATGAGGTCCATGTGCGCCTCGTAGAAACTATCGATGGTCCCTACATCACGCCAGTAAGCCTTATCGCGCTCTGTTGCCCCCGGCACCTCGTTGGAGGAGAAGTCATACACATTCGCCTCACCGCGTTCCACGAAGTACGGGATGATGTCTCCACCCATATCGTGGTCTGAATCGTCGTTTTCGGTGTCGTCGCGGAGGGCTTGGATCAGCGCCTCCGTCGAAAAGCAATAATTGCCCATTGACGCAAACGTCGTATCCGGGTCATCTGGAGTGCCCGGCGGGTCGGCCGGCTTCTCCAGAAACTCCGTGATCGCACCATTCTCATCAGACTGGATACAGCCAAACTGCGAGGCCTCACTACGCGGGACACGAATGCCCGCGACGGTGCATGCCTTACCCGACGCGATGTGATTCTCCACCATCTGCGAGGGGTCCATGCGGTACACGTGGTCCGCGCCGAAGACAAGGACGTAATCCGGGGACTCATCAAAAATCAAGTTCAATGACTGCAACAACGCATCCGCAGAACCCTGATACCAGCGTTTACCCAAACGCTGTTGCGCCGGAACCGACGCAATGTACTGGTGCGTCGGACCAGAGAAGTTCCACGCGGTAGCAACGTGGCGGTCCAGCGAGTGCGATTTGTACTGCGTCAACACGGCAATGCGGTTATACCCCGCATTCACCAGATTCGACAGCACAAAATCGATAAGGCGGTAATTACCGCCAAACGGGACGGCTGGCTTAGCACGGTCGAGAGTCAGCGGAAACAGTCGCTTTCCTTCTCCGCCGGCGAGGACGATGGCAAGAACATTCGGCTGGCGTATCACACCTTTAAGACTATGTAACTTAGCCCGTTCTCGCAGCGCATCACACCCGAAATTACCCACACGGCGCGAGCCCATGCAGCGACGCGCAAACGTAGCTACTGTCGATGATCATGAGAGTTGGAATGATGACCCGCGAATACCCGCCGGAAATCTACGGTGGCGCCGGCGTTCACGTCACGGAACTGACCCGCTTTATGCGCCAGCTCGACGGTGTTGAGGTGGATGTCCACTGCATGGGCGCACCCCGCGACGCTGAAGGCGTCTACGTGCACGGCGTGGACCCCGAGCTTGCGGAGGCAAACAGCGCGCTCAAAACCCTCTCGACTGGGCTGCGCATGGCTAATGCCGCCAACAACGTCGACGTAGTCCACTCCCACACCTGGTACTCCGGCCTCGGCGGCCACCTCGCAGGTCTCCTACATGGCATCCCCCACGTGGTCACCGCACACTCACTTGAGCCGGACCGCCCCTGGAAGCGCGAACAGCTCGGAGGTGGATACGACGTCTCCTCGTGGTCTGAGAAGAACGCCATGGAGTACGCCGACGCAGTCATCGGGGTGTCCTCCGGGATGAAGGACGCCATCTTGCGCGCCTACCCGCGTATCGACGAATCACGGGTCCACGTCATCCTCAATGGCATCGACACCGCCGAATGGTTCCACGTCTTACCCGACTCACCGGAATCCACCGGCATCATTGAACGTCTCGGGGTAGATACCTCCCGGCCGATCGTCGCTTTTGTTGGCCGCATCACTCGCCAGAAAGGTGTGCCCCACCTGGTCAAAGCGGCTCAAGACTTTGACAAGGACATCCAAATCATCCTGTGTGCCGGTGCGCCCGATACGCCAGAGATTGCGGCAGAGACGGAAGGACTCGTCAACAAACTACGCGAAACCCGCGACGGTGTGCACTGGGTGACCGAAATGCTGCCGAAAGAACAGATCCGTGAGATTTACTCCGCAGCCGATATTTTCGTGTGCCCGTCCGTGTACGAACCGCTGGGCATTGTGAACCTGGAGGCCATGGCGTGTGAAACCGCCGTTGTGGCGTCTGACGTGGGCGGAATCCCCGAGGTTGTCGTCGATGGTGAAACCGGCACCCTCGTGCATTACGACGAAGCGGACACCACCACCTTTGAAAAAGACATCGCCACCGCGGTCAACGCCCTTGCCGCCGATGCTGCCCTGACCAAGAAATACGCAGCCGCTGGCCTCGCCCGCGTAAAGCAAGAATTCACCTGGGACAAAATCGCCCAAGAAACCGTAGACGTCTACGCCTCGCTCATGTAGGCAGTACCCCCAACACAGCACGCAAAGGAACCCCGACAGTGAGCACCCTTCGACCAGAACTGCACGTCACCGCCGAACGCGGCATCCTCGATGCTGCCGCCGGAATGCTCCGTAACGGCGAAGACTGGCACCTGTTCTACCAATACGAAACCGAACCAGGCGCCCCCACCCGTTGGGCGCACCAATACTCCGAAGGCAACCCCTTCGACTTCTACGAATGCAACGACGTCATCGCCCCCGTCGGCGGCGAAACCCGCGTGCTCGCCGGCTGCGTTGTAGCCAGCAAGACCGGCACCAGCCTATATTTCACCTCCGAAACATCCGCTGGCACCACCATCCAAGTCGCACACGTAGACGATACTGAGGCCCTCTGCGAACACCTCGACGAATCCGACGAGGTCGACCCAGGCGTACGCCGCCTTGGCCCCGTGGTGAAGGACACCGGCCGCTTCGTCCGCTTCCGCTCCCCCTGTGTTGTTCCGGATTGGGAGGAAAACAACGACCGCGACCAAGGGCAAGCCGGCTGGCTCATGCTCGCCTCCACCGGCCCGGAGGAGGAGCCCGTCCCAGTCGTTCTTGAATCCACGGACCAAGAAATGTGGACCATCATCGGTCCGTTGGGCTTCGCCGGTGAATCCGGGATTCCCGCAGACGCACGTACCGTCGCACCCCGCATCATCCGCCTACGCGACGAAGTGGATAGCGTCATCTACGACGTGTTGTTCCTCACCCAAGAGCGCGAAGACGGAGAAATCTCCGGCTACCTCGTGGGCACCCTCGACGGGTCCGAATTCCAGGTAACCACCCCGTTCACCCGCCTTGACCACGGCCACGACTTCACGCGTCCGCGCAGCACCAACGTCGTGCCAGGCACCCACACCGATGACGAGCGTTACGCCGAAGCCCGCATCTTCGGCCTGCTCGCCTCCAGTGGCCGCCGTGGCGACCCCACCACCCAGCCCACATGGGAAACAGAAGGATGGGCCAATGCGCTATCGCTACCCCGCGTGGTCACCCTCGCCGGTGGCAAGCTCTACCAAACCCCCGCTCCTGGCCTCCCCAGTGCTGTAGACGCCACCCAACGCGCTTTGCTGTGGACCGGCCTGTGCGAGATCCCCGTCGGCGCCAGCGTCACCGTCGACGTGTTGGACAACGCAGGCGAGGTCTGCGCATCCATCGTCCACTCCGGCGACAAGATCACCCTGGACCGCCTTGACGGCCAGCCGGCCATCGCCGCACTTGACGACGAAGACGAAGATAATATTTCCGTGCTTATCGACGGCTCCGCCATCGAAATCTTCGCCGGCGGCGGCGCTGTCACCCTGTCCAGCCGCTTCTGGCCAGAAAACGGCGTGGCCGACATCCGCACCACCGTTGAAGGGGATGCGAAGATCAACGACCAGTGGCGTAGGTAGGGCTAAAACCCTACCTAGGGAGAGATAAAAAGAAAGAGGCCCTACCTAGGGAGAGATAAATAGAAAGAGGCCCTACCTAGGGAGAGATAGCAAGCTGGTTAGATCTTTCTATGTAGGGCGTTCTACGCCCTACATAGGCGGGTTAGCTGTGCACGCGCGGTGACCTGCATGGTCTCCGGCAGCTGCGCCACACGCTCGGCGAGCACTGACGGCTCAATATGGCGCGCAGATGGACTCATGCCTACCTGTGCAGCAATGGCATCGCGGTCCAGTCGCATGGGGAACTCAATCAGTTCACCATCGTCAACCGGCTCTAAGTATCCGCGGGCTTGTTCGAGGAGGCGGTCAACCTTGCCGTCCTCTACACCCAAGATGCCGAGTGGCTCACGCAGCTCATCCAGGTGCCCTTGCTGCGGGGTAAGCACGATGACCTCACCATCATCACTGAGCACGCGGGCAAATTCCGCCGGGTTACGTGGAGCGAAAATCACCGTGATCACATCCACGGATTTATCCTGCAATGGCAGACCCGCCCATACGTCAGCGACCACAGCACCCACACGGGGATGGGACTTCGCCAAATGCTTCGCCGCCGGGACCGCAATATCCACACCAACACCGCGGGAATTCTCCACTGCATCGAGGGTGTGCGAGAGATAGTAGCCGGTGCCAGCGCCGACTTCGAGGACGGTGGGCCGGGAGTCGTCGATAAGCGGGCCGTGCGATAACGCATCAAGGACACGCTCCGTCACGGTTTCCACGAAGGGCGCGAAATGCCCGCGGGACAAGAAAGCTTCACGCGAAGCGACCATCGCCGGGCTATCGCCCTCATGATTCAGGCCCGCGCCGGAAGCCAACGTGACATAGCCCTGCTTGGCCACGTCATACGAGTGGCCCGTGGTTGATACCAGCCGCGAAAACTCGTCCGCACCGCAAAGCGCCGACCCATCAATAGGATCGGCGAGAACGTCAATGACGTGGTGGAGCATAAGGTTCCAGTTACTCCCCTGCCACGGACAACAGCAGGTTACCCAGCTCCGTTGCTTCCTCGTTGTTGAGCTCAACCACGAGACGGCCACCACCGTCAGACGGGATGCGCATCACAATTTTGCGGCTCTCCTCGACCACTTCCATCGGGCCGTTACCAGTGCGCGGCTTCATTGCTGCCATGCGGTGTCACTCCTTAGTCTTCAACAGTGTCAACTAGATCAATAGTACGCGCACCGGCAGAGAAGTGCCTGAGGTCCTCGACGAGGGCGTCCACCTGATCCTGACGATACCCGCGCCTGACCACCTCTAATGCGATGTCATCGAAACGGCCTTCAGCCACAGCGGCACGGTTTGCGGCGATCACGTCTGCAGGTTCATCCATCGGTGGCAGGACTTCACCGCGCCCGAAGATGCTTGCGGAAACCCAAATGCCAAAAACAGCAATAGCGGCGATCACCAGGATCAGCAGTATCCAAGACAGCATGAGGCGAGTTTATCCCACCCAGGGTGGACGTTCTTCCACAGCTGTGCCAGCGACCCTGGCGCGGCTTAAGATGGTGCGCGCCACGATGTCAGACATGTCCGCCAGTTCGGCTAGCGGCCGATTACGGTGCGTCTTCACACCGAGGTTGACCTGGGTGATCGCACCGGACCCGTAGGCGGTGGCTACGTCGATGAGTAGACCCACCTCCACGCCGTAGCCTGCCACGAACGGCAGGCGCAAAGCCGCATCACGTCGGATGGCGTACTCGCCAGCAAGAGGTTGTTCAAGCGCGGGGATCGCCGGGAACAGAAGCTTCAGCAGTGGTTTCGCCGTCAGTTCTGTGACTCTCCCGCCACCGTGATCTTCCCCATCGAGCGTGCGACGATAGGTCGCCTTGACCAACTGCACACGCTTGTCGGCGAACTCCCCCGCCAACGCATCCACCCACCCCGGCTCCACCGTGGTTACATCCGCGTCAAGGAAGACCACCACATCCCCCGTAGCAGCGCGCACCCCGCGCCAGAGAGCTTCGCCTTTGCCGGGGCGAACGGGGATCTTGGGGGCAATGTCGCGCCAATTAAGCACCGTGGCACCGGCTTCGCATGCAACAGCAGCGGTGGCATCCGTAGAGTCAGAGTCCATCACGATGACCTCACTGGCACAGGAGGCCCTGGCAGCTTTCACAACACCGGCGACGGTGGCTTCCTCGTTCAAAGCCGGGATCACCACGGAGACCCTCATGCCAGACCCCGCACGGTGTTCAAAGGCGCGACAGCACCTTGTATCGCGGCAGTCATACGGATCACGTCCACTGTCTCAGCGACCTCATGCACACGGAACGCCGCCACCCCCCGGGCGGCGCACCACGCCGTGGCAGCGAGAGTGCCGGCAACGCGCTCCCCTACCGGCCGGTCCAGAGTTTCCCCGATGAAGTCCTTATTGGACAGCGCCCTGAGCACCGGCCAC
>NZ_VXKH01000021.1 GCF_008693065.1 Corynebacterium tuscaniense
GCGGCGGCAGGGACGAAGCGCATGACGGTGCCGGCGAGCCCGCAATCCACCGTGGCGCCGACGAGCTCGCCGGGCGTGACAGTGATGCGCTCGGCCTCTTCGGTGAACACCACACCCATGTCAGACAGTGCGGCGCGCATGAGGTCCGTGTCGCGCGAATGGAGCGCCCCGATGATCGTGGATTGCCGGTTTGCCAACGCGGCGAGCACGTACGCGCGGTTGGTCATCGACTTGGAGCCGGGCACAACCTGGGTGTGCACGATCGGATCAGGATGGAACGGGGCGGGCCACAAATCGGAGGTCATGCGGCCAAGCATACCGAGCGGCCATAATAGGGGACATGTGCGGACGCTTCGTTCTCTTCACCACCGGCGACGAACTGTTGGAAGCCGTGGGCACGTTGCCCGGAATCACAACAGTGCACGCCCCCGACGGCACCCCGCCGCCGCGCTACAACATCGCGCCCACCCAGCAGGTTCCGCTCGTGCGCATCGACGGCTCCGAGGCGCTTATCGACGCCGCCCGGTGGGGCCTCCTTCCCACCTGGAAGAAAGACGACACCGGCGCATCCCTGTTCAATGCGCGTGGGGAGACCGTGGCGGAAAAACCCTCCTTCCGCTCGGCCTTCAAGGTACGCCGAGGTCTCATGGTGCTCGATGGCTACTACGAGTGGAAACAGGAAGGGAAGGGCAAACAGCCCTACTACGTCACCCCGGGAGAAGGTTTGCTGTACGCGGCGGCGTTGTGGGACACGGGGCTGGACAGGCTGTCTACCACCATGGTGACTACGGACGCCACCGAGAACATGGCGTGGCTGCACCACCGCCTGCCCCTGTTTTTGAAGGCGGACGAGGTGGAGCAGTGGGTGAAGGGAACACCGGAGGAGGCACTGGAACTCATCCACCCCTCCCGCGTGGCGGAGGACCTAGAGTGGTGGCCCGCTGCCAGCGAGGTAGGCAACGTGCGCAATGACTATGCGGAACTGATCGGAGCGAAAGAAGCGCCCACCACGCGGGCTAAATCCTGAGGGTTCAACGCCAACGACAGGCCCCGCCGGCCGGCGGAGACGTAGGTGGTGGGGAAGGGGGCCAGGGAGGCGTCGACAAGCGTTGGGAGTGCTTGCTTCGTGCCAAGCGGGGAGATGCCGCCGACGATGTAGCCGGTGACGCGCTGCGCGTCTTTCGGTGTGGCCATCTCAGCGTTCTTCCAGCCGAGCGCCTTTGCAGCCTTTTTCAGCGAGAGCTGGCCGACGACCGGGACACAGCACACCGCGAAATTCCGCTCATGGTGGATGACCAGCGTTTTGAGCGTGACCGCGGGATCGATGCCCAGATCCTCCACCGCGTGATCCCCGAAATGATCCGTGTGCGCGGCGTACTCGAGGAGCTTATAGGGCACGCCCGCAGCGTCGAGAACAGCAAGTGCTTGAGTCTTCGCAGCCATGAAACCAACCCTAGCTAGAATGGCGCCCATGGCCGACAACGACCTTGAACGGCGCTTCCGCGACGAAGCGCTACCGCTCCTGGACCAGCTCTACGGTGGCGCGCTACGCATGACGCGCAACCCGCAAGACGCCGAAGACCTCGTGCAAGAAACCTACCTGAAGGCTTTCAACGCATTCGGCTCGTTCAAGGAGGGCACCAACCTCAAGGCGTGGATGTACCGGATTATGACAAACGCGTACATCAACACCTACCGCAAAAAGCAGCGCCGCCCACTGGAAACCTCCGCTGAGGATGTCACCGACCGGCAGCTGTACACCACCAGCTCCCACGACTCGACCGGCCTGCAATCCGCCGAGGTGGAAGCCCTGCGCAACATGCCCGACACCGCGATTGCGGATGCCATGAACTCGCTTAACGACGACTACCGCATGGTCGTCTACCTCTCCGACGTTGAAGGCCTGGCATACAAGGAAATCGCCGAAGCGCTGGACATTCCCATCGGCACCGTCATGTCCCGCCTGCACCGGGGAAGAAAACAACTCCGCGAACTGTTGAAGGATGTAGCGAACGAACAAGGCATCGGCCTGGAGCACTCTGGCCTGGAGGAGCAGAAATAATGGGTGACTGCAACATCGAACCAACCCGCGCACAAGCGCTGCTCTGCGAATTCTTCGACCCCGAGACCCCGCAGGCCCGCGTAGAGGAAATCCGCGCCATCATCCAAACCTGCCCCGAGAACTTTGCCCGGCTGAAAACCGAAATGGAGATCCGCCAGATCGTCCGCCGGTGCAACTGCCAGGACCAAGCCCCCGAGCAGCTGCGGCAGCGGATCGTGCGGTCCATCTCGATTACCTATTACAAGTAGGGGTTTGAGTTCCCGGGCAGATCGTGATGAATGAACTGCAATAAATGAACTCAAATAAACCAGGTGGGCGCATCAGTTTCCATAGAAATCTGGCGGCCCATCCTGGTTTATTTGAAAACGTTTATTGGGGTTTGCGTTTTAGCGGGCAGAGATCTTGGGCCCGGTACTTTCCCCAAAGGGAGCACCCCTTCACCCGGCTCGAAAACCAGGTGAAGGGGTGCTTCACTGTTGAACTCTGCTTAAGAGTTGGGACGCTTGCCGCGGTTAGCGCTCTTCTTGCGGCGGTCCTTGCGCTTACGACCACGCTTGCTCATAACGACCTCCTTGGGCCAAATGGAACTGACAGTAAATACTCTGTCTGATCACTGTATCGGGGTGGGCGGGTGCGACGGAAATCGGCAGCCTAGGCGGGGCGATGCCCTCCTAGGCAGAAGTAAAAGGAATTAGGCGGTGACGCGCTGGCGGTTGCGCTGCTTGTTGCGGCGCTTGAGGGCGCGGCGCTCCTCCTCGGAGAGGCCACCCCACACGCCGGCATCCTGGCCGGTTTCGAGTGCCCACTTCAGGCACTGGGAGGTAACGGGGCAGCGGTGGCAGACCAGTTTGGCCTGTGCGATCTGGGAAAGTGCTGGGCCGGAGTTACCAACCGGGAAGAACAGTTCGGGGTCTTCGTCGCGGCATACTGCTTCGTGGCGCCAATCCATGATGAGGTCTCCTTTAAAAGTCTGTGTGCGGCAGCGCCAAAACGCCGCCGTTAAGCGTGGGTGGAACTAGTGGAAAACCACACTCCGGGGCACACCACGGCGCACTTTGCTCACGGCGCTATCAAAAACGGGGGCAGGCGCGTGAAATACGCGGGGTTTTCCCGGTGATGAATAGTCGTGCGAAAAGTTGAGCGGATCCGGTGCGTTGTGGGCGGTAGTTCCCGATGGTTGCGGGACCCGTCTTCCGTTTACCGGATGTTAACTCCGTGGTGATCTGGAGTTGGTGGCTGGGTAACCAGCTCTTTGTTTTTGCTACCCGTGAATAATGGCACGTTTACATACACTCCGCTAGGGGTAGGGGCCAAATTGTGATGCAATTCATATTTGTTGGTGCATCTTTTAAGGTTTTTCTGAGGGGTGACGGGGTCAATCGCCCGCGCATTGATCGTGACAAGAGCCTTTTGAACTGGGATTTTAGACGTAGTTAAAAGAGGGGGAGGGTGGGAAGTTCGTCAAATCACTATCAACCCTTAGGATGATGTGCGTGAGTTCTAACGCTTCCAGTCCTGAGTTAAAGAGCACAACCACTGATGTCCCTGCCGTGGGGACGGTCCCGGCGCCGATGAAGGTCGCGGCCATTGTGGCGATCCTCGAGGGGATCGTCGCTATTGCGTGTGGCGTGTACTTCGCCATCACGCAGGCACAAATGGGCACGGATGAGACGTTGGTGGAGTCCGATACCCCCGCGTTTGCCTTCGTGGGGGTTGGTACCGCGATCTTCGTGCTCTTGGTGTTCGGCCCGATGCTCGCCGGCGCCGTGGGTATTCTGCGTGGTCACACGTGGGGGCGCAGCCTCATCGTGTTCCTGAACATGCTGCTCGTGGGTATTTCGGTGTACATGTTCAGCGGCGGTGCTACCACGCTTGGTGTGGTCACGTTGTTCGCCGGGCTGGTGGCGTTGGGGTGTGCGCTCCACCCGGCATCCACAAGCTGGGCAACCGCAAGTTTCGACGAGCGTCGCGCGCGGCAAGGCTAAGAAGCGTCGAGGACAACGACGGTATCGCCACGCTTTTCAACGATGGTGGCACCCGCCGACCCCAACGTCACCGGGCCGGTGTAGCCGGCGCGGTCAACGCGGATGGTGCGCTCGGGGTGGTCGACGTTCCAATCGGCGATGGCAACGCCTTCGGTGGTGGGGTAGAGCAGCCGGTCGCTGACACCGACGCCGGTGCCGAGAGCACCCTGGTAAATGGTGGTGACGGCGAGATCTGACGGGTCCAAGAGCAGCAAGTTGTGGCCGTCGAAGTAGGTCATGTTGTGGGGGAGATCAGCAGTCTGCGGTACAAGAATGCGGCTGGGGGAGTCTGCGAGCAGATTGGAGGCGGGAACCTGGGCGCTGTGAAGTTGTGTGCCGTTCTGTGAGTAGGAGGTGACGGTGGACGCCGCTGGATCGTGCACGGCGGCAGCGTCTTGACTGATAGCCACGAGGTAAGCGCCATCGGGGATGGACACGGATTCATGCAGTTCCGGTTTGCGGGAATCCTCCGGAGTGGTGTCCTGGAACCGCAGCCATGTACCATCCTCGCAGGTCTCGGTGATGGCCAGAAGTTCTGTGCGCGTCAGAGCAGAGGTCAACGTGCAGCCGGGATGCGGTTGCATATCTGGTTCTTGTGGAGCTTTCACGTCGCCATATTCCACGGTGCGCACGAGGTCGGAGCGCCACAGTTCCGTGCGGGAATACTCACGGTCAATGCCGAGGATGCCCACGCGGTCATTGGAAGAAAAGACGGTTCCCACCGGGGTGCTTCCCGCAGAGCGGGTGTTCGCGTACTGGCCTGTCAGTGCGTTGATGCCCACCACGTCACCGCAGCCGATATTGGTGCGGTACACGGCCACAACCTTGCCCCATGCGCCGGCGATGCCGCAGAGTTCAGCGCTGCGCTTGTAGGTCCACTGGGTGGCACCGTCCGGGGTGGTGCCGGTGATGGTGCCATCGTTGTAGGTGACAATCACACCGTTGACGATGAGAGGGCGCGCTTGCGGTGAGGTGTCCGGCAGGGTGAAGGATTCGGTGAGGGACTCAGGTACGGCGGCGAGGGTGCCGGCGTCCGTGAGTTCCTCGGCAGCAGGCGAAAGGTGATCCTGGCGGATCGGCGCCGTGAAGAAAGCGATGAGTAGGGCGATCAGGCAGATCGTTGCGATGACGGCGGTGGCGATGAGGTCGCCGCGGGTCCGGCGCAGAGGTAGGTTCGTACTCATCGGCGGCGTCTCCGAGGACGGGAAGCGGATCGGTCACTGCGAGGCTTCCGGGAGCGCAGGCCGTGAACGGGGCGTGGGGCACCAACGGTGGGGCCGGCGTCAGCGGGGATGTCCAGCGCTTCGAAGAGTTCAGGGGACGTGGAGAACCAAGACGGAGGTTCAGGCATGTCCAGGTCGAGGTCGTCGTTGATGAGTTTCCACTTGTGGGTCTCATCGAAGCCGACGAGGGTGACTGCGGTACCGGTGCGGCCGGCACGGCCGGTGCGGCCAATGCGGTGCACGTAGGTCATTGGATCATCAGGGGTTTGGTAGTTGATGACGTGGGTGACATCATCAACATCAATACCGCGGGCAGCAACATCGGTGGCAACGAGGATCTCAATTTCACCGGAACGGAAAGCATCGAGGGAACGCTCGCGTGCTTCCTGGCCCATGTCGCCGTGGACGGAGCCGACGGAGAAACCTCGGTGGGCAAGGTCTTCGGCTACATCGGCGGCAGTGCGCTTGGTGCGGGTGAAGATGATGGTCTTACCACGGCCGTAGGCTTGGAGGATACGCGCGGTCACCTCCGGCTTGTCCATCTTGTGGGAGCAGAACACTACCTGCTTCGTGGTGTCATGGATTTGAGAGGACTCCGTGGATTCCGCACGGATATGAATTGGCTTGTTCATCATGGAGCGAGCCAAACTCAGGATCGGACCCGGCATCGTGGCGGAAAACAGCATCGTTTGAATCGGCTGGTTCAGTGCGCCCCAGATCTTCTGAATATCAGGCAAGAAGCCCAGATCGAGCATCTCATCGGCCTCATCGAGCACGAGGATGGCCACCTTGCTCAAGTCCAAGTCGCCGCGCTGGTGAAGGTCCAAAAGGCGGCCAGGGGTGCCCACGACAACATCAACACCTGCTTTCAAGGCGTTGATTTGTTCGGTGTAAGGGCGGCCACCATAGATCGTCGATAAGCGAACCGGCGTATTTTTTGCGGCGAGTAAAAGATCCTCACCCACCTGGACTGCAAGCTCACGCGTGGGGGCGATGATGAGGGCGCGCGGGGTGCCATCGAGCTCAGCGATCGCGGCATCATCAAAAACGCGATCCAAAACGGGAACACCGAACGCGAGCGTCTTGCCCATTCCTGTACGCGCCTGGCCAATGAGATCGCGGCCTTCCAGCGCAATGGGTAATGTGAGTTCCTGGATGGAAAACACATGCGTCAAGCCGTTGTGCGCAAGGGCCTCCACAATCTCCGCGGCGACGCCAAGCGCGGCGAAGGAGGGCGGTGACTGTTCAAAGCGATCGGGCACGGTGAACATCTTAACCGCCCACCGCTACAATGTGCCTATTGCACAGTTTGTCAAGAGCAAAGGACAGTGAGATAGCCGCAATGGAAATCAAGATTGGTCTGGCAGAAAGCCACCGTGAACTCTCCATCACCTCGCCGAAGGGGCAGGACGAGATTTCGGACCACATCACACGGGCTATTGAATCCGGCGCACCGACCATCACGCTCGAAGATGAGCGCGGTATGAAATACGTGGTGCGCACGGAGCGCATCCTCTACGTCGAATTGGGTAATTCCACCCCGCGTGCTGTCGGCTTTTCCGGCTAGAAGCGCGATAGATTTGACCCCATGACTCACCGTCCCCACTATCCCAGCGAGTTCGACGCTGAGGTGTACAGGAGTAACAATCGCTTTCGTTCCGCCTGGAATGAATTCGTGCGTAACTACGGTTGGCGTGCCTACGCCATTCCGGTGCTCATTGTGGTGACGGCGCTCGTGGTGTGGTCGATTGTGACCACCCCGGCGGAGGAGACCGTGGGCACATCCCGCGCACCGGAGGGGGCGCAGAGTTCCTCCGTGCGTAAAACGGTGGAGGATATGCCAGTGGGTGAAGTAGGAATCACTGAACTACCGCCCGGTGGGCCATACACGGAACAAGGTGGCGGAACTTTCCGGCCGGTTGGTTCTAAGGGTATGCAGGTCGGCGAAGGCCGTGAGCAGGTCGTGCGTTTTGCCACCGAGGTGGAGGATGGAATTGATACCCGTGGCTACGGTGGGGATGACGCTTTTGCCGCAATGGTGGATGCCACGTTGGCGGATCCGCGGGGGTGGACAAATGACCCAAATGTGCGCTTTGAGCATGTTGGTTCCGATGATCATCCGGATTTGCGTATTCAGTTGATCTCTGTGGGAACAGCTCGTACTACTTGTGGTGATGATTTGGGGCTGGAAACGTCCTGCCGTATTTTCAACGAGGATGAGGGGGACCGGGTGCTCATCAACGAGTCACGCTGGGTGCGCGGTGCGGCACCTTTCCAGGGGGATTTGGGCAGCTACCGTCAGTATGTGATCAACCATGAGGTGGGTCACGCGCTGGGCTACGCGGCGCATGAGCCATGCCCGGCTAATGGGGATCTGGCGCCGATTATGATGCAGCAGACGCTGAGCCTGAACAACAAGGAGCTTTATGACCTCAGTCCGGAGGAGGTCTATCCGGAAAACAACGATACGTGTCGCGCGAACCCGTGGCCATACCCGCGGCCGGCTGTGCTGTAAGGCTGTAGGAGGACAGTGTGGTGAAGACTATTCCGGGACATGTTCTGACGTCTTTTCAGGCGGGTGATTCAAGCCCTGTTCCGCTCGGTCCGGAGTGGGGTAATGGTGTGCGGTTCGGCCGGATGGTCATTGCGGAAGCACCCGCGCACGCCACGTGGTCATCTAAGTTGCGGGAGAAGGTCGCCGTACCAGGGGTGCGAGTAGTGCGTCCGGTGCGGACGACGGATGGTCGCTTCACCGTTTCGGGCTACCGTGCCTCCGATTTTGTGGAGGGGGAGCCTGGTCACCGCGTGGACGAAGCGATTGCCGCTGCGCTGCGTTTTGACAAAGCGATGGCCTATTTTTCTGCCCCCTCGCTTGACCGTGATGATGTGTGGGCGCGCGCCGATCGCGCCGTATGGGCCGGGTATTCCGATTACATCAAGGGCGGTCAGCTCAGCCACGCTGATTTTTTCGGGTGCTGCATTTTTGAGGGCTCGCTGCCGCCCGCATTGACTGACATCGTGCCCGCAGAAGGTCCGCGCCCACAGGGGTACAGCGCCGCGCTCACGCTTATCGACGGGCTTTTGGCCGACGCTGTCGACGACGCTGTTGTTTACCGCTGGTCGCACATCCCAGACCTGCTGTTTTTATGTGAGCGGGCGCTGGAGTACCGCACTAGTTTGGCCGCAACTTTCGTAGCTGATACGAATTTTAGTTCGAATATTGACCGGGTGGGGTCCCTGCTGATGTCGTACCGAGGTGCAACACTGTAGGGCATGAACTCCCCGCAAACACCCGCGCTACCACCACACCCGCGGGCTTACCTCGTTCGACGTGAACGCACGGTGCATGACCGAAAGTGGCCAGTTGCTTTGCCGGACTCCGGTGTGTGGAAGGTGACCGGAAAAGCAGGTTCGGGTGTGACCAGCTTCCTCATTGACACGGCTGCCGCCCGCATTGCCGCTGGTGCGGACCCCAACGGGGTTGTGGTGATCACCGCTTCCAAAGAATCGGGCGCGCGAGTCCGCCAGGAATTATCGGACAAACTGGCCACTTTGGGCTTCGTTGCGGATGAGCCGATTGTGCGTTCCATTCACTCCCTCGCCTTTGCTCTCCTTCGTGCAGCTGAACCGGTAGATGGCGGTGAAAGTAGCCAGATTCGTTTGATCTCTGGCGCGGAGCAGGACTTTGCTATCCGTGAACTCCTCCAGGGCCATGTGGAAGACGGGGGCGGGTCGTGGCCTGAAGAACTCCGCCCTGCGTTGCCGATGGTGGGCTTTGCCCGCCAACTGCGTGATTTTTTGCTGCGTGTGGTGGAGCGCACACTCACACCGGCACAACTGAAAGAGATGGGGGAGCAGCACAATATTCCCACTTGGGGCGCTGCCGGTGATTTCCTCGCCGAGTACCAGGCGGTCATGGCCCTCTACGGTGCCCGCAGTTACTCCGCTTCGGAGCTGGTGGACCAGGTGTTGCGGGCACCGCTGCCGCGCACTTGGCACACCGTCATCGTGGATGATGCCCAGCATCTTGATCCTGCTTCGGGGCAGTTGGTGTCCCGTTTGGTGGCTGAAGCGGACCTGGCTGTTGTTGGCGGTGACCTGGAGCAGTCCGTGTTCCGTTTCCGGGGTGCCTCCCCGCTGTTCGTTGCCAATTTTGAGCGCGATGTCCCCGCGCGCACTGGTGTGGATGTGAACCTGGTGGACCTCGGCGCCACCCGGCGCAACCCGTCCGCGGCTGTGGCCATTGCGCCTTCTGAGGCACTCAACCACGCCACCGTAGTGGATGCTCTGCGCCGCTCTCACCTGGGTGATGGCGTGCCGTGGAGTGACATGGCCGTGATTGTTCGTTCCGCCGGCATGATCGAACCGCTGCGTCGCGCCCTGTTGCAGGCCGGTGTGCCCGTGGCAGTCAACCCCACAGACGTTGTGCTCAGTGAACAAAAGATTGTCATGGCCATGCTGTTGGGCTTGCGTGCGTTACGCAGCGGTAACAGTGATAGCAGCGATAACAGCAATGGCAGTGGCAATGAGGAGTTGAGCATGGCGCAATGGCGCCAGCTCCTCCTCGGCCCAGTAGGTGGAGTGGATCCAGTGACCCTACGCCGTCTTTTGCGAGGCCTGCGCCGCTGGCAGCCCGAAGCCCGCGCGGAGGACACCCTGCGGGAGCTGCTCAACCAGCGCGGGGAGCTGCCGGACTTTGGCTCAATGCTGACGGAGCGGGAACTGGCTATTCTCACCCGGATGCGCAGCGTTCTTGAAGCAGGCCGTGCGGAACTGGAAGCCGGCGGCAGCGTCGAGGAAGTCCTGTGGGCCGTGTGGTCAGCAACGAAGCTGGCGGACAGCCTGATGGCCATCGCCCTGCGCGGTGGTGCCGGCGGTTCCCAGGCGGACCGTGATTTGGATGCGATGATGGCACTTTTTGACGCGGCGGGGGATTTCACCGAACGTCGCCCCACCGCCACGATCGATTCCTTCATCGCCCACATTGAGGAACAAGAACTGCCCACGGGTGTGCGTGACCGCCGTACTGCGGTTCCGGATGCCGTGCCGCTGCTCACCGCGCACGGTGCAGCTGGCAGAGAATTTCGCCGTGTCATTGTCAGTGGCGTACAAGAATTGACGTGGCCTACGTTGAGTGAAACTGGCACGCTTATGCGCCAAGAAGACCTCATTGACCTGGTGGATGAAGGCATTGACCCGGCTACACCGGTGTCCCACACTGCGGACCGCCTCAAGGAAGAAAACCACCTGTTCCACATGGCTGTGAGCCGTGCAACGGAACACGTCCTCGTCACTGCAGTCGACAGCCCGGAGGGTGATGAAGTGGTGGAGCCGTCCCGCTTTGTCGCCGCCTTCGCTGCCCAGACAGGCGCGGCCCGAACGATGGTGGTGCCAGATGTGGCAGAGATCCCGCAGGCACAACCCGCAACAGGCGCGAGTGATGCAGCAAGCGATGAGGAAGATCCATACAGCTACGTTCGCGTGCGCGTCCTGGCCGCTGAGGATGTGATTGCGGAGCTGCGCCGCGTGGTCACTGACCCCGAAGCGGATGAGGAACACGCAAACCAAGCCGCACGCCAGCTTGCGCGGATGGCGGAAGGAGGGATTCCGGGGGCGGATCCGGGGCAGTGGTGGGCAGTGAGAGATCCGTCGACAAGCGAAGCGATGGAGCCGCCCAGCCGGCTGTCGCCCTCACGCATTGAGGGCCTGCTTCAATGCCCAATGCGCAACGTGCTGGAGCGCGACATCACCGCAACATCGACGGATGCGATGACCCGTGGCACGCTCGTGCACTTCTTCTTCGAGGCACTCGGCCGAGGCGCTGACGCTGAGCTGGCCCGTGCGGACACCATCAAGGCGTACACCGAGCTTTTCGACGTCCCCGCGTGGAAGCGCACCAATGACCTGGCTGCTTTTGAGGAGATGCTGGATAGGGCCGCGAAATGGGTTGACGATACCCGCGGGACCTTTGACCTTCTGGGCGTGGAAGTGCCCGTGCACGTGGAAGTCGCCCCTGGTGTGGTGATTGGTGGACGCATTGACCGGCTTGAACGCGAAGGTGACAGCACGAATGACTCAGCGCCTGTGCATGTGGTGGACCTGAAGACGTCCAAGTACGCGGTCTCAGGCAAGGAGATCGAAGAGCACCCGCAGCTACTTGCCTACCAGCTGGCACTGTCCCACGGGGCGTGGCGCGATGGGGCAGTGGTTACCGCCGCTGAAGGGGAAACACCCCTGGCTGTCGGTGGTGGCACCCTGGTGTATCCCGCGGCGGAGACCGTCGGCGTGACCACGAGGACACAGGCGCCCAAAGATGAAGAACAGCGCGCTGAGTTCACAGAACTGATCAGGCCCCTGCCCGCTGAAATGACGGGGCCGCAGTTACGCGCGGTGACTGGTCCACATTGTGATTTTTGCCAGATCAAAAACATTTGCCCCGCCCAGCCTGAAGGAGAGGTGACCACCCGTGGTTAACACAGGACATGAAGCGCACGCTGCGACAACCCCGATGAAGCCACGCGTGCTCTCAAAATACTTGGAGGATAAGTTCCCGCCGACGGACCAACAAGCGGCGATCATCGGCGCGGAACCCGGCCCACTCCTCGTGGTTGCGGGTGCTGGTGCCGGCAAAACCGAAACCATGGCATCGCGTGTGGTGTGGCTGGTGGCCAACGGCTACGTGCGCCCGGAAGAAGTCCTTGGTCTGACGTTTACCCGCAAGGCAGCACAAGAACTAGGCAAGCGCATCCGTAAACGCTTGGAGCGCCTCGCCGCCAATGAGCAGTTGGTGCGCCGATTGGACCCGACGGGGCAACTGGCCAAGAACCTCACCGCGATCGCCCCGACGGTATCCACGTATGACTCCTATGCGGGCTCCCTCATCCGTGAATACGGGCTGCTCGTACCGGTTGAACCGGATGCACGCCTGATCACGGATGCGGAACTGCACTCCATCGCCTGGGACGTGGTGTCCAACCACGCCGGTGCACTGCTGGAGGGAGTGAGCAAGAACCCATCGGTGGACACAGTGGTGGACACGCTTTTGGCGCTGGTCAACTCCATGGGCAATGAGGTTTACCCGCCGGAGCGCATCAAGGAAGAAGCAGAGGCCTTTATCAAGAGCGTGGCTGAACTTCCTCGCGGTAAGGCACGAGAAAACTACAACAAAGAAGTGCAGAAGTGGGTGAATACCCAGCAGCTCCGCACGGCCTACGCGGAACTGGCTGGCGAACTCGCCGCTGAGCTTCGCGCCCGTGGTGTGGTGACCTTCAACGAGCAAATGTCCGTGGCCGCCAAGCTCGCTAGTGAGCACGCGGCCGTGGGCGCATCCCAGCGTGACCGGTTCCGCGTGGTCATGCTGGATGAATACCAGGACACCTCCCATGCCCAACGCGTGCTGCTGCGCAGCCTATTCGGGGATAACGCCGATGATCCTGAACGCCACGCGCACCCCCTTACCGTCACTGCCGTTGGTGACCCGATGCAGGCCATTTACGGCTGGCGTGGTGCCACAGCGGCGAACCTGGCCGCCTTTGTGGAGGATTTCCCGCTGGCGGACGGGCGCCCTGCGCCGAAGGCACAGTTGATCACGTCCTGGCGTAACCCGCCGGAGGTCCTTGAGTTGGCTAACTCTGTGTCCGACGCAGTGCTTGGTTCCCCTGATGGCGCGCCACGGGCGGTGGAGCCGCTGGAAGCGAAGCCGGACGCAAGCCCCGGCCAAGTGGAAATCGGATACTTCGCCACCGAAGATCAAGAAGTTGAAGCCATCGCGGATGCGATCGCGGCTGATTACACCGAGAAAATCAATTCGGGTAAAGCCGTGGAGTCGGCGATTCTGGTGCGGAAGAACCGGCACTCGGCGCACTTTGCCGAAGCCCTGGAACAGCGCGGTGTGCCCTACGAAATCGTGGGGGTTGCAGGTTTGCTCACGGTGCCGGAGATCGCAGATACGGTCGCCGTTGCCCGCATGCTCGTGCACCCGCAAGACTCCACGGCCGCACTGCGGATCCTTGCCGGCCCGGCCTGTGGTCTTGGGTTGAAAGACATCAGCGCGCTATCCCAACGCGCGCTCAACCTCGCCGGTGGTCGCCGCCACGGCAGCGCCGTGGATGAACTTGGCCCCGATGTGGATGCGCGTGAGCGCCTGCAGGTCCAGCTGGCTGAGCTCATCGCCGATGCGGAGAACACCAAGGGCGAGAACGAACGCCATGTTGGCCTCGCCGATGCTGTTGCGGATTTAGGGGAGACGGATCGCTACAGCACAGAAGGGCTCGTGCGCCTGCAGGAGCTCTCCGCGAAACTCCGCCACCTGCGCAAGTACAGCTTGGGCAAGCGCCTGCCGGATCTCTTCGCGGACATCATTTCGGTGTTCGGCATCCGCACGGAAGTGCTCTCCCGCAATTCCCCCACGGGCGCGGTGCACCTGGATGCCTTTGCCAAGGTCGTTTTCTCCTATCCCGGCTCAGACCTGGAAGGTTTCTTGAGCTACCTCGACCTCGCCGCCGAACACGAAGACGGCTTGGAACCAGGCGCTGTGGTGACCAGCGGTGACCGCGTGCACATCCTCACTGCGCACAAAGCCAAGGGCTTGGAGTGGGACACTGTTGCGGTGGCGCATGCCGATGAGAAAACCTACGGGTCTACGGTGGCCACCTTCCTCACCCAGGTGCCGTACGTGCCGGATGATTCCTACAACGCTTTGGCGGATGCGGACACCCGCTCCGATTTCCAAAATCTGACCAAGGAATATCTGGATCAGAAGCGGAAAGATTTGGGCGAAGAATCCGCGCGTCTTTTCTACGTTGCGGTTACCCGCGCCGCGAAACGCCTCATCGTCACTGCTTCGGCCAAGGTCGCTGGCCGCAAGGCAGAGGCGAAGCCCTACGAGCATTTCCTGCCGTTCAAGGACGTCGCGCTGAATGGCACACCTGCCGCCGATGTCATCGAGTGGTGGGATGGTGAAGCTGGTGAGGAGGAGCTCGACGCTACCGCCGCGCACGAAGGGATCTGGCCAAATTACGCAGCCGAACCCGAGGCGCTCGCCGGCGCAGCGAAAGTACGCGCCGCGCAGGCCAACCTGCCGGAGAAGCCGGATAGCACCCGCACTGATGCGGACGGCGAGTTGTTCACCCAGTGGGAGAACGATGTCACGGCGCTGATCAATGAGCACATCGCCGCACAAAGCCCGGAGGTCGCGGTGGCTATGCCGGGCACGCTGACCGCATCAGATATCGTCGCTCTGCGCGCTGACCCAGAGCAATTTGCTCGCCGCGCGCGTCGCCCGGTGCCGTTCAAGCCGAATTCCTACGCCAAGCGCGGAACAGCGTTCCACGAATGGGTGGAAGGTTTCTTCGGGGCGTGCCCTCTGCTTGACGACGATGAATTGCCTGGCAACACTGAACCCAACGTTGACGCCGCCACCTTGGCCCGCCTCAAAGAGTCCTTTGGAAACAGCCAGTGGGCCGGGCGCACACCGGAACACATTGAGCACCCCTTTGAGATTGATCTGGGTACGTCCACTGTCCGTGGCCGTATCGATGCGATCTTCCTCGACGCGCCGGACCCAGTGACGGGGGAGCGGTCCTGGACCATCGTTGACTGGAAAACTGGTGGCAAACCGCAAGCGGCAGAAATGCGTGCGGCCAAACTCCAGTTGGCGGTGTATAAGGAGGCATGGCGTCGTATTGCTGATGATGGCCGCACAATCAATGCCGTATTTTTCTACGTACGTACCGGCGAGGATTTCGCGCCGTCTGACCTGCCTGAACGTGGGGAGTTGGAGGAGCTGTTGCAGTCCGCGGCCGTCGAAGGTCTAGAGTCCGATCTAAAGTCCTAGTGATGAGAGTGATCGCTCGCGATCACTAGGGACCCAGAAAGAGTGGAGGTGGCATGAGGCCGTCGTTTAAGGCGCCGATTCGGTTTCGTGAACGGCTGCGCGGTGAGGATCTCACGGCGCTGCCTGATCACGCACTGATTAATGTCATCCGTCTGCCCCGGGCAGCACGCACGACCCCGTGGGCGCTGATCAGCCGCCGTTTCCTGTACGCCATCCTGCTCATCGTCATCGTGGCGGTGCTCGTGTGGCTGGACAAGGATGGTTACAGCGAACCGCTGACTTTTATTGATGCCGTGTATTACTCCGCGGTATCACTTTCCACCACCGGCTACGGTGACATCACTCCGGTGACGCAAACCTCCCGTGTGGTCAACATCCTGATAGTCACTCCGATGCGTGTGGCATTCCTGATGCTTCTCGTCGGTACAACCCTGTCCGTCCTCACCGAGGATTCCCGCAAGACACTGCAACTTCAACGCTGGAGGAAATCTGTGCGCAACCACACCATTGTCATCGGCTATGGCACGAAGGGCCGTTCCGCTGTGGACGCGCTTCTGGCTGAGGGGATGGCACCATCCAACATCGTGGTCATTGATGACAATCATGAAGCATTGGCCCACGCAGAAAGTCGTGGCCTCGTTGCAGTGCACGGTAATGGTACGAAGTCAGACGTGCTACGGGTGGCTGGCGTGAGTCGTGCGCGTTCCGTGGTCGTGGCCCCATCCACCGATGACACCGCGGTGCTGGTCACCCTGTCCGTGCGTGAGATCAACCCCGGTATTCATATCGTCGCTTCGGTCCGTGAGGCAGAAAACCAGCACCTGTTGGAGCAGTCTGGTGCGGACTCAGTGGTGATCTCCTCTGAAACGGCAGGACGTCTCCTGGGAATTGCTACCAGCACGCCATCGGTGGTGGAGATGATCGAGGATCTGCTCAGCCCGGATGCGGGCTTTACCGTTGCGGAGCGCGCCATCGTGGACGATGAGGTCGGTTCCAACCCCCGCCACCTCGCCGACATTGTTCTGGGTGTAGTACGCTCCGGTGAGCTGTACCGCCTGGATTCCCCCGAAGCGGAGTCCGTCGAGCCGGGTGACCGCCTGCTGTACATCCGTTACGCGGATGACACTCAGGATGATCTGACGGAAGCCGCGCGCCTCCAGGAAGATGATCTCTAGTGATCGACCTGAGCCAGCTTGATAGCGATCAGCGGGTTGCCGCCACCGCCCCCCGCGGACCCGTGTGCATTCTGGCGGGCGCGGGAACGGGTAAGACCCGCACGATTACCTACCGCATTGCCCACCTGATTGATCAGGGCTTCGTCGCCCCGCAAAAGGTCCTCGCTGTGACCTTCACCTCGCGCGCGGCAGGGGAGATGCGTGACCGGCTCCGCGGCATGGGCATCGGCGGGGTGCAGGCTCGCACCTTCCACGCAGCAGCACTACGTCAGCTGCGTTACTTCTGGCCGCAGGTCGCGGGGGATCTGCCATGGCAGCTCATTGACAACAAGTTCCCCCTCGTAGCCCGCGCCACGCGCAGCGTGGGTTTGGAGCCGGACAAGGAACTCGTGCGTGACCTCCTCACGGAGATCGAATGGGCAAAAGCCTCCCTGATCAGCCCTGATGGCTATGCAGAGAAGATCGCCGGCAGTCACCGTGAACCGCCAGCAGACGTGGAGAAAGTAGCGGCGGTGTACAAGCGCTACGAGGAATCCAAGACTAGCCCCGAAGGCATGGCACTGGATTTTGATGATCTGTTGCTGCACGTCGCCGGTGCCCTGGAAAACGCGCCGGCAGTGGCGGAGGAATTCCGCAGCCAGTACCAAACCTTCGTGGTGGATGAGTACCAAGACGTCACTCCACTTCAACAGCGTGTGCTGGAAGGATGGTTGGGTCAACGCGATGACCTCACCGTGGTGGGCGATGCCAACCAGACGATTTATTCCTTCACCGGGGCAACGCCGGACTACTTGTTGAATTTCTCCCGGACATATCCACACGGCACCGTGGTGAAGTTGCAGCGGGACTACCGTTCCACCCCTGAGGTGACGGACCTAGCTAACACGGTGATCTCCAAGGCGAGTGGCCGTGTTGCTGGCACACGTTTGGAATTGCAGGGTATGCGAGATCCGGGACCGGACCCGGTCTTTGCCTCCTATCCGGATGAGCCGACGGAGGCGAGGGAGGTTGCTACGCAGATCAAAAAACTCATCGCGGCTGGCACCCCGGCGCGTGAAATCGCGGTGCTCTACCGCCTCAACGCACAATCGGTGGCGTTTGAGCAGGCGCTGTCCGATGCCGGGATTGTGTACCAAGTGCGTGGCGGTGAAGGATTCTTCACACGCCCGGAGATCCGTGAGGCCATCAACACTCTGGTGAGCGCTACACGGCGAACAGATCTGCCGGATGATCCGGTGGCCATTGCTCGCGCCGCGTTTGCACCCTTGGGTTTGAGCGCCAAGGAACCGGAAGGTGCGCGCCAGCGTGAGCGGTGGCAGACACTTAACGCGCTGGTGGAGTTGATCTCTGACATTGTCAACACCGGTGAGGCTGTGAACCTGCCGGGGGTCCTGCAATCCCTCCGCCAGCGTGCGGAATCGAAGCAGCCACCATCCGTGGACGGCGTGACACTGGCGAGTTTGCACGCGGCCAAGGGCCTGGAGTGGGATGCTGTCTTCCTCGTGGGCCTAGTCGAAAAAACCCTGCCCATTTCCCACGCCATTAAAGCGGGGGATGAAGAGGTGGAGGAGGAACGCCGCCTGTTCTACGTGGGTATCACTCGTGCCCGGGAGCACCTGCAGCTCTCGTGGTCGTATGCCCGCCAAGAAGGTGGCCGGAAGTCCCGCGAGCGTTCCCGTTTCTTAGACGGCATTGCGCCCCAACTGGAGGTAGAAGCAACACCGGAGCGCCTCAAGCGAGCGAAGGCCTGCCGGATATGCGGCTTCCCGCTGGATACCCCAGCGGAGAAAAGCCTTGGCCGACACGAGGACTGTGAGCCGACCTACAACGAGGCCGCCTTCCTCGCCTTGAAGCAGTGGCGCCTGGAGATTGCGCGGGAAAACCAGCATCCGCCGTACATGGTGTTCACGGATGCAACACTGCTGGGCATCGTGGAAGAAATGCCAGAATCGCCCGCTGACCTGCTGAATATCTCCGGCATTGGGCCGGCGAAGTTAGAGCAGTACGGGGAAGACGTCCTCGGGGTCCTGGAAGGCTTCCGCTAAATCGCGCATACCGGGCAACGGGGGTGGGTGCCGAGGACCTGCGTGTGCACTGGGGCGGGGCCGAATGGGTCCACCGCTACCGTGGTGCCATGCTGCAATGTGCCTGCGGACACCCCCGGCGGCATGGGAACCCCGGCTGCGTTGCGGATGAGAGCCGCTGCTGCCGAAGCACCAGCGGAAAGAACCACCGGATCAGGGGATGGTGGACCATCGGGCAGAGCAGTAGCCACGGTGTGCAACGCGGGATCGCGGTCAAGGAGATAGAACTCCGCGCACACAAGACAGGGGCCAGACCCACCCTGACTGACAGGACCCACCACTACGCGCGCATCCACCGTGGCAATGGGGATGTTCCATGTCCGGTGCTTTCCCAGTTTTCGGTCCACGGCAATGTGACGCGCAATGCGATCCACGACCACTAGCGGCACATCATCAGACAGCCGGTGAAGAAAAGCACCATCAGATTCTTCCCCCATGGGTGCCCGCACGGCCACACCGGAATTCTCCAGCAGGGACCGGAGAGTCTTGGCCAACGGTGACGCCCCCAGCATGGCTACGGGAGTAGTGGTGGTGGGGGTGAGGATGCGGTAGGCCAAGAGGTCGTCGATAAGCGAACGTGCTGCTCTTTCCGTGAACCCGTCGACGCCCATAAGCATGGTACGCACCTCGCGGATGCGTGAGGGCGTGCTCAGCCCGGCCAAAAGTGGGCGCAGATCATCCGCGTACCGGGTTTCCACGATGCCGCACCGTGTGGCGTCCATGCCGAACTGCAGCACACCCGGCTCCCGCTGTAAAACGTGCACGCCGTGTGCAAGCGTGACTAATGTGGAATCCCTCATAGTTCCCCCAATGAATGAACGTTCCCCCGAACAACATGTGGACACCATCGAACCACAGAAAGACCACCGCGCGCTATGTCTCGACACAACAACCCAGCTCACAGTGGTGATTGGCCGCCGGGAGGTGTGGACATCATCCGCTCCGCGCGGCGTACTCGCACCGTGCAGGCGCGGCACAAAGGTGAGCGGATTGAGGTCCGCATCCCCGCACGATTCACAGCACAGCAGGAACGCGACGCGGTGGAGGAGATCCTGGCCAAGCTGGCGAGGAAATCAACAACTCAACGTGCATCCGATGCGGAGCTTTATGCCCGTGCGGAAACACTCAACCGCACGATCCTGGGAGGCCGGGCGCGCATTGGTTCAGTGCGGTGGGCATCCAATCACAACACTCAATGGGGCTCATGCACCGTGTCCACCGGCGACATCCGGATCAGTGACCGGCTGAAAGACACCCCCGATTGGGTCGTGGATGCCGTGCTCGTCCATGAACTCGTGCACACCTACATCCCCGGCCACGGACCTGATTTTTGGGAGCAAGCAGACAAAGTACCCTACGCCGAACGGGCAAAGGGGTACCTGGAGGCCTACCAGCGGTTCGGGCCGAGCTAGTCCTCAGAAGACTCAGACGAGCCAGAAGATCCAGGACCGTCTTGATCATCCTCATCTGGTGCGGGCTCATTGGCCAGCATCTCTTCGAGCTTGGCAATCTCTTCGTCGAAAGCGGAATCCGGCGCATCATCCAGCAACGTGTCAATGAACGCGGCTGGGTTGTCCAGGTGCTCAGAGGAGGGGAGGAAGTCCGGGTGGTCCCAGACCTTATCGCGACGTTCCACACCCACGGCCTGGGTCACGCGACGCCATAACTCAGTGGCCTCCTGGGTTTTCGGGGCACCAAGCTCAATGCCCACGACATTGGAGAAAGCATTTTCCGCGGAGCCACCCGTTGCGCGGCGGCGCGCCCAGGATTCAGCCAATGCGCTGGTGGACGGAATCCGCTCTGTCAATGCTTCTTCCACCACAACATCGACCCAGCCTTCGACGAGAGCGAGCAGGGTTTCCAGTCGTGCAGTGGCTGCCGCATTACGGGAGGTGATGCGTGGTGAAAGATCCATGTCCTGCAAGTTCTGCATGACTTCTTGCATCTTCATCGGGTCGCCCGATTCCAGGTTGAGTTCCCGCAGTGTTTCCTCGATGTGGGAGGTATCCAGCTCCAAACCGATGGAGTATTCCTCCACGGAGGACACGATGCGCTCCACCAACCACGGCACGTGGGTGAACAGACGCTGGCGGGCAGCTTCAAGTGCGCTGACGTACACGAGCACTTCCTGGCCGGGTACGGACAGCTGCGCAGAAATGGGCTCCACGTTTTTGGTCACAATGCCGATGATGCCGGTGGGGGCGACAGGCAGCCCGAAATCATTACCCGTCAGCGTCTGATTAGCCAGGTCCCCCAGCGCACTGCCAAAGCGGGCACCGAAGTTCATGGAGTTGAAGTGGCCGAGCATCTGCGTGATGGGGCCAAAAATCTCACGTGCTTCCGCCGGCATCGCATCCAGTTGGGCGCGACCCATGTGCTCTGCTACGGGGCTGACCATGCGCTTCCAGGTAGGCAGGGTGTTCTTTACCCAGTCATCCGTACTCCACGCTTCGGGCCGTGCACCTGAATCAGGCAACGTGGAGGCATCATCCAACCAGAGGTTGGCCAACCGCACGGATTCAGTGACCGCAGTGGCGTCATTCGCTGTGGCACCACGCGGGTTCTTCAACACCTGGCGGGCGGCACGCAACGCAACGTTATAGTTCACCGCGTCTTGCTCCGGCGCGGACCCAGCACCAGACGCAGCGCGCGACACTCCGCCCCCGAGCATCTCACCGAACTGGTTCAAAATGTCGGACAGGTTCCCGCTGAAGCTACCGCTGAAGCCCTGGCCGTCACCGAAATTGAAGCCGAACTGGGCAAACGGGTTGTGCTGATCATCGCGACCGTCCTGACCATCGCGGTCGTTCCGATCATCGCGACCGTCCTGACCATCGCGGTCATCCCGGTCGTCGTTGGGGAAAGAGAACCCGAATCCATTAGCCATGTTGGCCAGCCTACCGGGGTAATGGAACAGGCCGCGAGGAATAAGGCCTGGATGCCCAACGCTGAGAGCGAACATCTGTGGGTGATGTGCAGCCTCGCCTCTGTTGTAGGCTTAACAGCCGTGAACCAGCCCACCGAGCCCACTAACCCCACAGCGCCTGCCGACACATCAGCGGACAAGGAAGCACCAGCGGACAACGAAGTAACTGCGACACCTGAAGCCGCCAGTCCCGCCAAACGCAAAGGCCTGCGTCGCGGCGTGATTGCTACGGGGGTGCCTTTGGCGGTGCTTATCGCTGCGCTTGTGGTGGGTGGCGTGCCGGGCACGAACATCAGGCTCACCGTGCCGTATGCGGCGCAGGGGGCGGGGCCGACCTTCAACACGTTGGGGGATGTGCAGGGCACTCCGGTCATTGATATTGAGGGCGCGGAGGTGGATGAAACTTCAGGCACGTTGGATATGACCACGGTGTCCGTACGCACGAACATGACCATGGCGCAGGCGTTGAGCCGCTGGCTCGTCCACAAAGACTCGATTGTTCCACTGGAGCAGATCCTGCCCAAGGACGTGTCGGATGAGGAGATGCGGGAGATCAACGAGGAAGCCTTCGTTGCCTCCGAGGCCGCGGCAACGGTTGCGGCGATGCGCTACCTTGGCGAGCCCACTCGTGTCCTGGTCCACGGAGTGCTCAAAGATGCGCCAGCAGCAGGCGTGCTGGAGCCCGAAGATGTGCTGACCAAGGTCGCCGGACACGAGGTGACAGAACCACAACAGGTGCAGAACATCGTGCGGGAACATAAGCCAGGGGAGACCGTTGAGGTGGAGTACCTGCGCGAGCATCAACCGGCCACCGCGTCTATCACGTTGGGTACAAACCCGGAGGATGAGAAGTTGCCATTGCTCGGCGTGACTATGACGTCTGAGCCCGCAGGTGATGTCACCGTGAATTACAACCTCAATGACATTGGTGGGCCGAGCGCGGGCATGATTTTCAGTCTCGCCGTGATTGATAAATTGTCGCCCGGGCAGCTCAATGGTGGCCACAAGGTCGCTGGCACGGGCACCATCGCTGAAGACGGCACTGTGGGGCCCATCGGCGGGATCACTCACAAGATTGAGGGCGCGCGTGATGGCGGTGCGGAGCTTTTCCTTGCGCCAGAAAAGAACTGCGCGGAGGCAACAAAGGCCGATGCCGGAGACATGACGGTTGCCAGCGTGAGCAACATCGACGATGCGATTTCCGTGATGGACGATTTCGCCGCCGGCCGACCCGTGGCAACCTGCAAGGTGGATTAGCGAGGAGCCTTCTTCACCGCAGTCGTCGTAGCCGTAGAAGACTCATCGGTCGGCTCGGAGTAGCTATCCGCCAGACCAAGCATGAAGATCCGCTGTTCCGGATCATCCACATCACTAGCCACCATCTGTTGGAGGACTTTGCCTTCCTTCTTATCCACGACGGTGATCACCGCGGTCTTGCCCAGCATGGACCAACCCACCAGTTTCTCGTCGGTTTTCTCCACTACGCGGGAGCTAGACAGGCCCGTGAGCACATCCGCGGTATCTTCCGCCATGGACTTCGAGGCAAAGAATTGCAGCTGCCCCACGGTTGAACCGGAGCAGTCGTAGGAACCCTTGAGGCTGGTTTCAACGCAGGTATCCAGATCGTCGAAAAGCGATTCAGGCGCGAGCGAGGCGAATTTCTCCCGCACATCCTCAACAACCTGCGCATCATCGCGGCGGCGTTTACTGCTTGTCGACGTCGCCGTGGACGAGCCCTCACTCGACCCCGTCGTCTCTTCCGTGCTTGTCTGCGTCGATGTTGTTGCCGGCGTGCTCGATGGCGTTGGCTCAGGTGTTGGTTCCTCCTTCGAGGAGCATGCAACAAGAGCAACGCTCAACGCTAGGGCCACGGGGGAGCAGGCGAGGCGACGGAATGACAGTGACGACACGAGGGGGAACTCCTTATTCATTATCCAGGCTGTATCGTAGCGCGCCGATGACTGCGGGGGCGACTTCCGGACCCCCACGCAGCTGGATCTCATCCTGAGCAAACGGGCCGGCGGCCTCCAATTCCTCCTCCGTCGGACGGATCTGCAACAGCGTCAGCTCTAGCCCTTCCTCCCGCAGCACACCGGAAAATAGGCGCGCGGGGCGAGCCTGCTGAGGTCTAGAGGCCTCAGCAGGCTCAGCTTTCTCTCTAAAGATGATCTCCTGTGCCAAAATCACGCCGGCGACCTCCTCCGGCCACGCCAAGCGCGTGAGGTAATCACCCAATTCATCCGAACCGGGCTGAATGTGCGCCGGAATCTCCTCTTGCACAATCAATGTTAACGGTGCGGATTCATCTTCCAGCCCCGCCAATTGATCGGCCACAAGCGCGGTGGGGACCAGCGCAAACAACGTCGGCGCCACGTCCCACCCTTCAGCGTGGACGAATTCGACGGCCTCCATCATGGCCTTATTCAGTGCTTGTTGCGTCAGCGCGGGGGTGTGCTCAGACACTGTGCGGGAACCCTTCTGGTCTTTTAAGCGTTAATGAAATTAGTGTTGAAGCTTACATAGCCTCACCCCGAGCCGTTTTTCATAGATTGTCGAAGGAGCTTCGATTTTGGCCACGCGCCTGAATATTCCCCGTCCGAAGCCGCGGAAATCCAACACCATGCTGGTGGTCCTTGGAGTTATCGCGGTACTCACCCTGCTGATTCCCATGCTGGTGAATGTGTACACGGAGTTCCGCTGGTTCGGCGAGCTGGGCTACCGCGGCGTGTTCACCAAAGTGATCCTGGTCCGCATCGTCTTGTTCCTCGTGTTCGCCCTTGTGGGAGCCGGCATCACCTTTGCTGCCGCCGCGTTTACATGGCGCACGTGTGAGCAGACCTCGATTTTCTCGGACCCGAACTCGCCGATGGCGCAGTACCAAGAATCCATCCAGTCCACCGTCCGTGGCCTGGTGCTGTGGGTGCCTATCATCGTTGGTGTGATCACCGGCGTGCTGGGGCAAAGCACGTGGCGTACGTTCATGCTGTGGCTCAACGGTGGGGATTTTGGTTCCACGGACGCACAATTCGGTCGTGACCTCGGTTTCTACGCCTTCGCTCTACCTGCGTTTTCCATGTTTGTCAGCGTGCTGTCCATGCTGCTGGTCATCGCCTTCCTCGTTGGCGTGGTAGGGCAGTACCTTCTCGGTGGCATCCGCGTGGCCAACCAGGTTGCCGGCACCAAGGGCTTCGTTTCCAAGGCCGCCCGCATCCAGCTCGCGGCCACGGCTGGCTTGTGGATGTTGGTCAAGGCCGTTGATTACTGGTTGCAGCGCTACAGCCTGCTGTACGGCAAGAACGACATCTTTACCGGTGCGTCCTACACCGACATCAACGCACAGTTGCCGGCACGCATCATCCTCATTGTTATTGCAGTGCTGGTGGCCGTGGCCTTCTTTGCTTCCATCGTTTTCAAGGACTTCCGCATCCCGGTCCTGGCAACAGTGATGATGATCCTGTCCTCCCTGGTCATCGGCCAGGCATGGCCGGCTCTGATGCAGCAGTTCTCGGTGAACCCGAACCGTCAGGAGCGCGAGTCCGATTACATTGCCCGCAATATTGAGGCCACACGTGAAGCCTATGGTTTGACCGCGGACAAAGTCACCTACGAAACCAACTGGGGTGCAGAACCAGCCAATGATGGGGAGGTGGGCAATGATTCAGCAACGATTTCTAACATCCGCCTGCTTGACCCGGACATCCTGGCTCCCACCTTCACGCAGAACCAGCAGCTGCGTAACTTCTACGGCTTCCCGGAGAACCTGGCCATGGACCGCTACGAGGTTGACGGTGAGATGCGTGACTTCGTCGTTGCTGCCCGCGAGCTGGACCCGAACGCCCTGCGTGAGAACCAGCGTGACTGGCTGAACCGCCACACCGTGTACACCCACGGCAACGGCTTCGTGGCTGCCCAGGCCAACATTGTTGATGAGGCAGCACAGGACGCTGGCTCGACCCGTGGTGGCCTGCCGGTGTTCACCGTCTCTGATCTGCAGTCCAACGCCAACGCTGCAGAGAAGGAAGACGCTGAGGAGCTGGGTATCCGCGCGGAGCAGCCGCGCGTCTACTACGGCCCGGTCATCGCTTCTGCCAATGACGGCCTGGATTACGCCATCGTCGGCGATGTGGGTCAGGGCCCACTGGAGTACGACACTGATACGTCCTCCTTCACCTACGACGGCAAGGGCGGCGTGGGCATTGGCAACTGGTTTGACCGTGCTGCATTTGCCTTGAAGTACCAGGAGATGAACCTCATCCTGTCTGACCGCGTGGGCAAGGAATCAAAGATTCTCTACGACCGCGATCCGCGCAAGCGTGTGGAAAAGGTTGCCCCGTGGCTGACCACGGACCAGATGACCTACCCGGCGGTGGTGGACGGCCGCATCAAGTGGATCGTCGATGGATACACCACGCTGTCCGCACTGCCGTACTCCACCCGCACCTCCCTGCAGGACACCACGCAGGATGCCCTCAATCCGGATGGCACTAACCAGCGTTTGGTGAACAATGAGGTGGGCTACATCCGCAACTCCGTCAAGGCAACGGTTGATGCCTACGACGGCACGGTGGAGCTCTATGCATTCGACGAAGAGGACCCAGTGCTCAGGGCGTGGATGGGCGTGTTCCCGGACACTGTGAAGCCAGCCAAGGACATACCGGACACCCTGCATGAGCACCTGCGTTACCCGGAGGACCTGTTCAAGGTTCAGCGTGAACTGCTGGCCCGCTACCACGTGTCTGACCCGGGCGTGTTCTTCAACAACGACGCATTCTGGTCCGTCCCGAATGACCCGACGGCACCGGAAGGCCGTAAGGAACTGAACCAGCCGCCGTACTACGTTGTGGCCGCTGATCCGGAGACCTCCAAGCCGTCCTTCCAGCTGATCACCCCGTACCGTGGCCTGAGCCGTGAGTTCCTCGCTGCGCACATGACCGTGACGTCTGATCCGCATAACTACGGCAAGATCACCGTCCGTGTCCTACCCACCAACACGCAGACCCAAGGCCCGAAGCAGGCGCAGGACGCCCTCATGTCCTCCGACCAGGTGGCCCGCGACCGCACGCTGTGGGAGGGCTCCAACACCCTGAAGAACGGCAACCTGCTCACCCTCCCGGTGGCGGGCGGGGACATCCTCTATGTTGAGCCGATCTACTCGCAGCGCAAGGACCAGGAATCCGCATTCCCGAAGCTGCTCCGCGTCCTCGTGTTCTACAAGGGCCGCGTGGGCTACGCGCCGACTGTCTCCCAGGCTCTCAGCCAGGTGGGCATTGACGCGAAGGAAGCCCAGGACATCAGCATTGTCGACGCTGACGGGAACACCACCGAACCCAAGGATGCTGCCGCCGACACCGACAAGGAAGACAAGCCCAAGCCAGCGGACAGCCCGAACAACAAGGACTCCGCACTGAAGGCTATCGACGACGCCCTGCGCGGCATCGAGAACGCCCGCCACGGCTCCTTCGAGGAATACGGCAAGGCCCTGGACAACCTTGACCGCGCCGTCAAGGACTACCAAAACATCCAGTAGCCACCAGCACATCCCCTGGTTGCCCAACCGCAACAACAAAGCGGCAGCCAGGGGATTTGTCGTTCTAGTACCCCGTGCGTATAGTTAACGCCGTTGTCATTTAGACAGCAGGTGAATTACATATCACTCGACGCGGGGTGGAGCAGCTCGGTAGCTCGCTGGGCTCATAACCCAGAGGTCGTTGGTTCGAATCCAGCCCCCGCTACTAAGATAAGGCCCCTACCAGTGCAAATGCTGGTAGGGGCCTTCTTCATTTTGTGAGCGGATCACCATTTGGTGCACTAGCTGGTGCACTAGGGGCAAAATCCTGCACCAAACGGAACTGCGACGCTCCAACGAAGCGGCGCAGGTTTTCGGGGCATTGCTTAGTGATTGCGAGGTCGGCGGCAACGAAGGAACGCCACGGGAGCCGGCAGTTCGGGGGGTCTGCCTATCTCGGGGGTGAGACTGCTCAACCGTGGCGTTCGGGAGAAAGCTTATTGAGGGCGGCAAGTCCGTCAGCGCAGTAGCCAGGACACTCAACGTCTCGCGGCCGACGATCTATCGCGCTCTCAAGCGCATCGAAGCCGACGCTTAGGCACAGGCTGCGTCGCTAGCGCTCGCACCCGGCGAGAAGGCATCAGGCTGCGCTAGCGACGCTCGGCACACATGAGTGCTGCACTGCTGGGATACGCCTGCGACCGGCAGAGCCGGGCCGAATACGGGATTGACCACATACACCCCGTATTCGTGCAAAGGAGCACTGCCATGTCCACCCATTCTCACACGCTTGCATCCCACGGCGAGATTCTCGCGAACCTCCCCGGCATCCTCGGGTTTTACCCGAACAACTCGCTGATCCTCGCGTTCTTCGTCGACGACGAGGGCGTCGACACCGTCCGCCTCGGCCCGGTCGCGCGGTTCGACCTGGACGAAGCTGTTGCAAAGCTCACCGAGAGCCGCGAGCGGTTCGCAGCGTGGGTCCACCACCTCGAACTCGACGCTGTTATCGCGTACATGATCAGCGATGACATTGCGCAGCCGGTCTTCGAGGAGACGGCAACGTATCTCACCAGCGGGGCAGTGCACCTACCGCCGCTGCTCGGGGTGGTGCAGGTGCCTGAGATCGTCACCGGGGCTGCGTGGTGGTCCGTGTATCAGCATCCGCTCATCGACGAGCCGCGCCACGGCGTTGTCG
>NZ_VXKH01000022.1 GCF_008693065.1 Corynebacterium tuscaniense
ATGACAACGGTGGTGTGCAGTCGATGTCGCGTAAAGCCAACTGCTACGACAACGCGGTCATGGAGAACTTCTTCGGCCACTTGAAAACCGAAATGTACCACGGCCAAGTCTTCGACACCGTCGCAGAGTTCAACCAGGCGATCGACGAGTACATCCAGTGGTACAACACCGAACGCATCCAACAACGACTCAAGGGTCTGACCCCGATCCAATATCGGAATCAGACCCTTGAAGACCTAACCGCCTAGAATTAAACCAGTCCAACTTTCGGGGGCAAGTTCACAACGGCAGTGCGGGTTTCAAGTCAGATCAAGCTACAAGCTTAGAACTGGCCCTCCTCCGTGGAGCCCTTGAGGGCGGTGGTGGAGGAATTTGGGTCGACGGTGGTGGCAACGCGGTCGAAGTAGCCGGCGCCAACCTCGCGCTGGTGCTTGACAGCGGTGAAGCCGCGCTCGGATGCTGCCTGGAACTCGCGGTTCTGCAGGTCGACGAACGCCGGCATGCCCTCGCGAGCGTAGCCGTAAGCCAGGTCGAACATGGAGTAGTTGAGAGCGTGGAAGCCAGCCAGGGTGATGAACTGGAACACGAAGCCCATCTTGCCCAGCTCCTTCTGGAACTTGGCGATCTCCTCTTCGTCGAGGTGGGAGGACCAGTTGAAGGACGGGGAGCAGTTGTAGGCGAGCAGCTGGTCCGGGAACTCAGCGTGGACGCCCTCGGCGAACTTCTTAGCCAGCTCGAGGTCCGGGGTACCGGTCTCCATCCAGATCAGGTCAGCGTACGGAGCGTAGGACTTTGCACGGTCGATGCAGGGCTCGACACCGTTCTTGACGTAGTAGTAGCCCTCTGCGGAACGCTCGCCGGTGAGGAACTTAGCGTCACGCTCATCAACGTCGGAGGTCAGCAGGGTTGCAGCCTCAGCGTCGGTGCGGCCGATGACCACGGTCGGGACGTTGAGGACGTCTGCTGCCAGACGTGCGGAGGACAGGGTGCGGATGTGCTGCTGGGTCGGGATGAGGACCTTGCCGCCGAGGTGGCCACACTTCTTCTCAGAAGCGAGCTGATCCTCCCAGTGGGTACCAGCGGCACCAGCCTGGATCATTGCGCGCTGCAGCTCGTAGACGTTGAGGGCGCCACCGAAGCCAGCCTCACCGTCAGCGACGATCGGGACGAGCCAGTTGTCTACGGAGGTATCGCCCTCGACGCGTGCGATCTGGTCTGCACGGCTCAGAGCGTTGTTGATGCGACGGACAACGTTCGGTACGGAGTTAGCCGGGTACAGGGACTGGTCCGGGTAGGTGTTGCCGGAGAGGTTAGCGTCACCAGCGACCTGCCAACCGGAGAGGTAGACGGCCTTCAGGCCTGCACGGACCTGCTGAACAGCCTGGTTACCGGTGAGGGCGCCGAGGGCGTGGATGTAGGAGCCGTCGCCCTTGGTGATGCCGTCCCAGAGGATCTCTGCGCCGCGGCGTGCGAGGGTCTGCTCCTCGATAACGGTGCCCTGCAGAACCTCTACCTGCTCTGCGGTGTAGTCGCGGGTAATGCCCTTCCAGCGCGGGTTCTCGTCCCAGTCCTTCTGGATTTCCTGTGCGGTACGAGCCTGTCCTGTGGTGGTCATGTGGTCCCCTTTCTGACGGGATCTAAGTTGGAAGCTTCCACTCAACTTCGTGTTATGGCGTGTGCAGTGGCACAACGCTGTAGACATGGTGAGTTGAGCCACGCCCTTGGCGTTCACGTCCAGTATCCCTATCTGTGAACCGCATAGTCAATACGTATGAGATGTTACGTTTTTTTAGGGGGTGAGTTGGATCGCTGTTTGTTTGTTTCTGGGCAGCTCGCTTATCGACGAAACAGCAGGCCACACCTGTTTATTTGCCCTCGTAGCAGGGCCTTCTTCTATTCGGAGTGGATTTTGTTTTGGGTGAAAAGGCGGGCAAGGAGGGGTAGTTCGATTCACGAATTCGGGGGTGATGTGGGGGTGCGTCGATAAGCAAATGCTTAACGCGGGTGACCGCCATCACTAAGCTGGCCTGCACATGCCCGTGCCACAGGCGCTGCCTAGAATGGGTGGGCGAACACAAAGTCTGGCTGAAAGGATCTCACATATGACGACACCGCAATTCGAAGACCGCACCGAGCGCGTCGAGGTGGCTGGGCTGGCTGTTGCCCGCCCGCTGTACGACTTCGTGGTGGACAAGCTGCTCTCAGAGATCAATCTTGATGCTGAGAAGTTCTGGAGCGATGTTGCTTCCTACTTCGCGGACCTGACCCCGAAGAACAAGGAACTGCTCGCCCGCCGTGATGAGCTGCAGGCGACGATGGACCAGTACTACCGCGACAACCCGGGCCAGCCCGATCCGGCGGCGCACGAGGAGTTCCTGCGTTCCATTGGTTACCTGGTAGATCAGCCGCTGGACGGTGCGATCCGCACGGAAAACGTCGATCCGGAGTTCGCCTCTGTAGCTGGCCCACAGCTGGTTGTGCCTATTACGAATGCACGTTTTGCCATCAACGCAGCCAACGCCCGCTACGGCTCCCTGTATGACGCGCTGTACGGCACTGACGCTATTCCGACGGATGGCGGCGCTGAGCCGGGCAAGGGCTACAACCCGGTCCGTGGTGACCGTGTGATTGCGTGGGCACGTAACTTCCTCGATGAGGCTGTGCCACTCGAGGGCGCATCCCACGCTGACGTTGATTCTTACGAGGTTGCAGAAGACGGTTCCCTGAAGATCGTGTCTGAGGGCAAGGAGCTCTCCTTGAAGGACCCGGCAGTTTACCTCGGCTACCAGGGTTCCAAGGATGCTCCGACCGGTATTGTCCTGCGCCACAACGGCCTTCACATCATCATCAAGATTGACCGTGAGCACCCGGTGGGCAAGACTGACCGTGCTGGCGTTGCTGATGTTGTGCTGGAATCCGCTGTCACCGCGATTATGGACTTTGAGGATTCCGTCGCTGCTGTTGACGGCACCGATAAGGCCGGCGCTTACGAGACTTGGTTCGGTCTGAACCGGGGCGACATCTCTGAGACCGTGACCAAGGGTGACAAGACCTTTGAGCGTACTTTGGCAGATGACGTCACTTTCACCGCTAAGGATGGCTCTGAGGACTCCCTGCACGGCCGTGTCATGATGCTGTGCCGCAACGTTGGCCACCTGATGACCACGCCTGCGATTCTCGTGGACGGCGAGGAGGTGCCGGAGGGTCTGCTCGATGGCATCATCACCGTTGCTGCTGCTATCCCGGGTCTGCGTGAGGGTAATGCGCGCGGTAACTCCCGCGTTGGCTCTGTCTACGTGGTGAAGCCGAAGCAGCACGGCCCGGACGAGGTTGCTTTCACCAACGAGATCTTCGACCGCGTCGAGGAGATCCTGGGTCTGCCGAAGTACACCGTCAAGGTGGGTGTCATGGATGAGGAGCGCCGCACCTCCGTCAATCTGGACGCCTGCATCATGGCTGCTGCTGACCGCCTGGTGTTCATCAATACCGGCTTCCTGGACCGCACCGGCGATGAGATCCACACCGCCATGCAGGCCGGTCCGATGGTCCGCAAGGCAGACCTGCAGACCGCACCGTGGAAGCTCGCATATGAGAACCACAACGTTGACGCTGGTATCGCGCACTCCCTGCCGGGTCGCGCCCAGATTGGTAAGGGCATGTGGGCTGAGACTGATCACATGGCTGCCCTGTTGGAGAAGAAGATCGGCCAGCCACGTGAGGGTGCAAACACCGCGTGGGTTCCGTCCCCGACCGGTGCTACCCTGCACGCCACCCACTACCACCAGGTGGATGTCCACGCTGTTCAGGATGAGCTGCGTGCCGCTGGCCGCCGTGATTCGCTGAAGGGTCTGCTCACCGTCCCGGTTAGCACCGAGGGCGATGTGTGGTCCGATGCAGAGAAGGCTGAGGAGCTGGACAACAACTGCCAGTCCATCCTGGGCTACGTGGTCCGCTGGGTTGAACAGGGTGTTGGCTGCTCCAAGGTGCCGGACATCCACGATGTGGACCTGATGGAGGACCGCGCAACGCTGCGTATTTCCTCCCAGCTGCTGGCTAACTGGCTCGTCCACGGTGTCATTACCGAGGACCAGGTGCTGGATTCCCTGAAGCGCATGGCTGTGAAGGTTGATGAGCAGAACGCGGGCGACCCGAACTACCTGCCGATGGCCGCGGACTATGACAAGTCCATTGGTTTCCAGGCTGCGAAGGACCTCATCTTCAAGGGCACCGAGTCCCCGTCTGGTTACACGGAGCCGATCCTGCACGCGAAGCGTCGTGAGTTCAAGGCTGCACACGGCCTTGCTTAAGGCCTGTTCCAGGCTTTAAGCAAGATAAAGCACTGTTCAAGGCCTAGAGCCCAGGCTCCTCCTTGCCCGCGAGACTTTCTAGTAGGCAATGGGGAAAGCCTGGGCTTTTTTGCGTGCCGGGCGTGTAGTCTTTAGTGCCGGATAGCTACGACGCGAGGAGGGACAATGGCGTACTCAGTAGGGTTCGACCGCCAGAAATACGTTGAGTTGCAGTCGGAGCACATCTCCAGGCGCAGAGAAGAAATCGGCGGCAAACTCTACCTGGAGATGGGCGGAAAGCTTTTCGACGATCACCATGCCTCCCGCGTCCTCCCCGGCTTCACCCCGGACAACAAGATCGCCATGTTGGAGCGCATCAAGGACGAAGTTGAGATCGTCGTCTGCGTGGCCGCGCCGGACCTCGTGCGCCAAAAAGTGCGCGCTGATCTGGGCATTACCTACGAAGACGAGGTTTTGAGGCTTATTGATGTCTTTCGGGAGCGCGGCTTCCTCGTTGAAAATGTGGTGATCACCCAGTATGAAGCCGGCGCCGAGCAGGCCGACATGCTGCGCGACAAGCTTGAACGCCTGGGCATGAGCGTGCTCCTGCACCGCGTGATCCCCGGCTACCCGAATGACATTGCGCGCATCGTCTCACCGGAGGGCTTTGGCCGAAATGAGTATGTGCAGACCAGCCGCGATGTTGTGGTGATGACCGCGCCGGGGCCGGGCTCCGGCAAGCTGGCCACGAGCTTGAGCCAGGTGTATCAGGACAATCAACGGGGCACGGCTGCTGGCTACGCCAAATTTGAGACGTTCCCGATTTGGAACCTCCCGCTGGAACACCCGGTGAACCTGGCCTATGAGGCGGCGACGGTGGACCTGGATGATAACAACGTCATTGACCAGTATCACCTGGCTGCTTACGGTGAGCAGGTCTCCTCCTACAACCGTGATATTGAGGTCTTCCCGCTGCTGAAGGCCCTGTTGAAGGAGGCCACGGGCACGGAGCCGTACCAGTCCCCCACGGACATGGGCGTGAACATGGCGGGCTACTGCATCTCTGATGATGAAGCGTGCCGGTATGCGGCCCAGCAGGAGATCGTTCGTCGTTTCCTGACGGCGCAGGTGGATTTCCGCCGTGGCGACGTGGATGAGCAGGTGCCGGTGCGTGCCGCGAATGTGATGCGGAAAGCGGGTTTGACCGTGACGGATCGCCCGGTGGTAGCTCCGGCGTTGGACGTCGCGGAAGCCACCGGTAACCCGGGTGCGGCACTGGAACTGCAAGACGGCACGATTGTGACCGGTAAAACCTCCGACCTGCTTGGCCCTTCTGCTGCCGTTCTGCTCAACGCGCTGAAGCTCTTGGCTGGTATCGCGGACGAGGTGCACCTCCTCTCCCCTGATGCGATTGAGCCGATCCAACGCCTGAAAACCCAGTACCTGGGTTCGCGTAACCCGCGCCTGCATACCGATGAGGTGCTCATCGCGCTGTCCACTTCCGCCGCGGAGGACGATAACGCCCGCTTGGCGCTGGAGCAGCTGCAATCCCTGCGGGGCTGTGACGCGCACATCACCACCATCCTGGGTTCCGTCGATGCCGGTGTTTTCCGTTCGCTCGGTGTGCTGGCTACCACGGAACCCCAGTACTGGCGCAAGGCGCTGTACCACCGCCGCTAGGGTTAATTTCCGGCCACAGCAGGAACTTCTTAGACTGGACCCATGCAAGAAAAGATCCTGCTCTACTACCAGTTCCGCCCCATCGCCGACCCGGAGGCGGTCCGTTTGTGGCAGCGGGATCTCTGTGAAGGCCTGGGGCTTTTCGGTCGCATTATCATCTCCCCCGATGGCATCAACGGCACCGTCGGCGGGGAGATGGACGCCTGCAAGACTTATGTGCGCAAAACCAAGGAATACTTCCGCGGCATCGAGTTCAAGTGGTCCGAGGGCGGTAAAGCGGACTTTCCGAAACTCAGCGTGAAAGTGCGCGACGAGATTGTCACCTTCGGGGTGCCAGAAGAATTGCGTGTCGACGATTCGGGGGTCGTCGGCGGTGGCCGCCATTTGAAGCCGGAGGAGGTCAACGAGCTCGTACAAAAGCGTGATGACGTTGTCTTTTTCGACGGCCGCAATGCGTATGAGGCGGAGATCGGCAAATTCAAAAACGCCGTCGTGCCCGATGTGAATACCACTCACGACTTCATCGCTGAGCTGGAATCCGGCAAATATGACTGGATGAAGGACAAGCCGGTGGTGTCCTACTGCACCGGCGGAATTCGCTGCGAGATCCTGTCCTCCCTCATGATTAACCGGGGCTTTGAGGAGGTCTACCAGATCGACGGTGGCATTGTCCGCTACGGCGAAAAATTTGGGAACCAGGGCCTGTGGGAAGGCTCCCTCTACGTCTTTGACAAACGTATGCACACCGAATTTGGGCCCGAAAGTGATCCAGATTTTGTGCAGGTCGGCCACTGCGTGCACTGCGGTGCGCCCACAAATCAGCACTATAACTGCGCCAACGAGCCAGAGTGCCGCCGCCAATACCTGAGCTGCCCTGCCTGCCGCGAAAAGCAACCGTATTGTGCGGACTGCGTAGAAATGAGTTTCTAGCTGGCCGTTTACGGCCAGCTAGGCGCTGTCGGTGGCCAGGATCCCGATGGTGATGGTCAGCCACCACATGGCAAAGGGCACGATGGGTAGCCAGAATACGCCCATCCAGGGCATCCAACGTTCGTAGCGGTTGAGTTTTCGCACCATGATGATGGCGCAGCCAAGGATGCCGGCGACTGGTGGGATGGAACTGGCCACGGCCCACACGGTGCGCCACGTGTTGGTGCACAGCCAGGTTGCCTCCCCCGTTTCGCACAGGGGGCCGCCTGTCATGCGGGCGATGAGGGCGAGGACTCCGGCCACGAGGAAAGTGATGGCCACAGTGCCACAGGCGAACCAGAGGGCCTGTTTTGTGGAGGCTTCATTGCGGGCGTTGACCTCTTTGGGGTCTGGCTGATCCGCGAACTCCTCTAGGGTGTGTGGCTCCGGGCGGAGCTTGTTGTAGTAATCCGCTGAATCATGCAGGTCATTTTCTGGGTGACCAGGGGCGAAGCCGGGACGATTCTCATGGGAAGCCATGGGCTTGAGTCTATCCCCGCAAGACAATTACTGGAACTGGGGCGTAGCTCAGGAACTCCGCCGTGTGCGGTCCGACGTGGACGTAGCCGGAACGGGTTTTTGACTGTGGTGAGGAATCAACGAAGAGCAGGTCACCCTTTTTCCACTGCTGCGAATCCACCACGGTGCACCAGCCCTCGCCGGCACTCACACGAGTTTCTACCTCAAAGTTCTTCAGCTCCGCGTGCGGGTCTTTGATATTCAAGTCCTGGGCCACGTTCATCACCACATCCCAGGCGCGGTCGAGGAGGGCGAGGGAGGCTTCATTCCATTCGTCGACAAGCGGGCGATGAGTGAGATCATCGTCGAAGTTGTACGTCTCCTCCGGAGAGAAGGCCATGATGCGCAATTCCACATCAAGCGTGAGTGCGAGCGCCGCGGCCAGCCCAATGCCACGCGTGGAGCTGCGCGCAGCTTCCTCCGTGTCCAGGAAGGCGAAGTTCACGCGCGTGATGCCTTTCTTGGATAGCTTGGTGCCACGCGGAATAATGCCTATTGACGCGGGCGCCGACCGCAACAAAATATCCGTCGCAGATGCGGGAACAAAGCGGCCCTCCGCGGCCTTCGGCTTGGAGCCAAACAGAACAAGATCCGCGTCGAAACGTTGGATTTCCTCTTTGAGCAGCTTGTTACGTGGCTTCCCATCGCGGAAAACCAAGAATTCCTTGTCCCATGCGCGGCTGGGCACATGGTGTTTCATTGCCCGGCGCACAGCATGAGTGCGCTCATCCAGGGTGTTTTCAAACCACTTCTTGTACTTCTTGCTCGCTGTGGAACGGAACTGTGGCCACGGACGCGGCGCGGTAGTAATCACCCTGATATCAGCGGGAAGAGATTGCGCGAGCCACCCCGCAAGATGCACCGCTTCTTCCCCTGATTGATCCCAACTCACCGCGATGCGTAAAGGGCGCTCGCTGCCTTTCGACGACAGAAGCGCTGGCAAATCCGAATGTTTGGCCATGTGCTGGAGAGGATCGACGGACAAATAAGGATGAAGCTAATTAAATCTTATCCACCCCATCAACCTTCCGTGCCAGTAGGTGTCTCACTTCGGCCCCGGCGCTTGTTGTCGGCGCTTAAGCCAAGTTGTGGGTGGTGTAGAGCTCCGAGAGCTTCTCAAACGCAGGGATGCTGTCCTTGAGTAGCTGAAGGTCCTTAGTGTCGAGGGTGGCCAGCATATCCGTGACGTGCTTGGTGCGCTCCTCCGCGACGCGGTCATACTCCTTACGGCCGACCTCGGTGATTTCCACCCGGACACCACGGCGGTCTTCCTCATCGCGGACACGGTGGATCAGATCACGCTGCTCCAGCTGGTGCAAAGTATTGGAGGCCGTTGGCATACGAATGCCTTCCTCCTGAGCAAGCTGGCTAATACGCATCGGGCCGGACTCAATCAGTCGCTCCATGATGGACAACTGTGGGCCGGTGAGATCAGACTGCTGTGCAATACGGAAATAAGCAACATAAAGCTTGGTCAAAAACGGTCGCACTTCTGCAGCGATCTCGTGCGCAACATCCACTTTGTTGATCATGCCCACTATCGTAAGCAATTCGTTAATACAAATGCTATTTTCCGCGGAAACTTGTCGTATGAAAGTTTTCAGCTCTGGAGTACACTCGCCCACCGTGTTTCGTCTCAGCGCTGAAGTGTCCCACGAATGGGAACGTCGTATGACTTTGCGCGAATTCCATGCGGGCCGAATCCCTCAAGCTGAGCTTTGCGACGCGGACTTTTTGCTCAAAGCCGCCGGTGAACACCATGGAACAGACTCGACCCGCCCCTGCCCTATCTGTGAATCAGTCATGCAGGATGTGCTCTGGATCTACGGTGACAACCTTGGTCGGCGCTCCGGCACGGCGCGCAGCGAGGCAGAGATCGATGAGATCACGGCGCAGGTAGGACCTATTACTGTCCACCGCGTTGAGGTGTGCCGACACTGCGGTTGGAACCATTTGCTCACCGAAGCTCGGGCAGAAGCGGACAGGGCGTAATTGCCCCAGTAGTTCCCCTCGTGCTGTGAATTCAGGTTGAAACAACTACCCTGAAGTAATCTGACCTTAAATGTGTCCTACACATCCTGAATACTTCTCATAGGCAGGAAGAGCACTCCATTGTCACGCGAATCCGATTCCCGCAACCCCCGCAACACGCGGGGTGCCCACCCAAACAAGGGCGCGAGCATGCGCAATGAGGGGCCTAAGCGCGCCAGCGCTGACGGCAACTCTTCAGCCACGCCGAAAAAAGCGGCAAAAAAGGTTGTGAAGAAAACGGTGAAGAAAACCGTGAAGAAGGCAACGAAGAAGCCAACGTCCGGTGCAGCAACTCCCGGCGCAGCAACTGCGGGTGGCGCGAAGGCAGCTGCCACGAAGAGCTCAGATTCTAAAGGCAACCGTGCCAAGCAGTGGTGGACGGCGTTGGCTCTGGCGCTCGCTCTCGTGCTTGCCGTGCCGTTGGGAATTTTTAGTGTGAACTACATACGCGCTGACTTGCCCGCGCCGGACGAGATTCAAACTGCGCAGATCTCCACCATCTTCGCCGCTGACGGCTCAACAGAGCTGGCCCGACTGGTTCCAGCTGAAGGTAACCGCCAGCAGGTCAAGCTTGATCAGGTGCCGGAACATGTGCAGAACGCTGTGCTCGCGGCGGAGGACCGTGACTTCTGGGATAACTCAGGTTTCTCCTTCACTGGTTTTGGTCGCGCTTTGATCGGACAAATCACTGGTAATGCTTCCGCTGGTGGTGGTTCGACGATCACCCAGCAGTATGTGAAGAACACCATCGTGGGCAATGAGCACTCCTACACCCGTAAATTCAACGAGCTGGTCTACTCCATCAAGATGACCCACAACTGGTCCAAGGAAGAAATTCTGCAGGGCTACCTGAACACCATTTACTTCGGGCGTAACGCCTACGGCATTCAGGCTGCAGCGCAGGCCTACTTCAACAAACCCGCTTCGGAGCTGACCGTAGAAGAGGGTGCGGTGTTGGCCGGACTGATCCAGCTGCCAAGCCAGTTGGATCCGTGGAACAACCCGCAGGAGTCGGAGAACCGCTGGAACTACGTGCTTGACGGCATGGTTGCAGAAGGCTGGCTGAGCCCAGAGGAGCGCGCCGGGGCGCAATTCCCGGAAACGCGTGATCCGGCCACTTACTCCGCATATACGGAGGCAACGGGCGCGAACGGTTTGATTAAGAACCATGTGATTGAGGAACTGTCTCACATTGGCATCACTGAGGATGATGTGACCAACCGTGGCCTGCAGATCACTACCACCATTGACCCGGTGGTGCAGCAGAGCATCTTGGACACGGCTGAGCAGCAAATGGCGCCACTGCAGGAAGATGCGCGGACTGGTGTGGTGGCGATTGATCCGTCGACAGGCGGAGTGCGTGGCTACTACGGTGGCGACGATCCCTCAGGCTGGGACTACGCAAACGCAGGCTTGCAGACCGGTTCGACGTTCAAGATTTTCGGTTTGGCTGCCGCACTGCAGCAAGGCATCCCACTGTCAGCGATGTATGACTCCTCCCCCGTCACCGTGGGTGACACGCGAATTACGAATGACAGTAACAGTGGCGGTGGCATGACCACCATGGCCGAGGCGATGAAGAACTCGTACAACACGTCTTTCATCCGCATTCAGTCGGACCTGGACAACACCACCTATGACACCGCTGATACCGCACACGCCCTGGGCGTGGCGCGTTCCCTGCCCGACGTTCCGCAGACCCTCCGCGAGCCGGACGGCAGCAAGCCGTACGACGGCATCGTCCTGGGCCAGTACCAGTCCCGCGTGATGGATATGGCTACCGGTATGGCCACCTTGATCAACCGTGGTGTGTGGCACCCAACCCACTTTGTGCAGCGCGTTACCTCCGCTGACGGTGAGGTGCTCTACGAGTTTGATCCGGATTATAAGGAGCGCCGCATCTCCGGCCAGGTGGCCGACAACGTTATCCAGGCCATGCTGCCCATCGCCGGATGGTCCCACTCCGCTTTGGCTGGTGGTCGCCCCAGCGCCGCTAAGACCGGTACTTCCCAGTTTGGCAACACCGGTGGCACGAAGGATGCCTGGATGGTTGGTGGCACTCCTGAGCTGGCTGTGGCTGTGTGGGTGGGCACCGCAGACAACACGTCCCGGATTTACAACGCGTGGGGTGGCAACATGTACGGCTCCATGACGCCGGGTTCCATTTGGAAAGGCGTGCTGGATAGCTCCCTGGCCAACACGGACTTCAAGCAATTCCCCACCGCCACCCCCATCAATTGGGGCGTGAACCCGTACACCGGTGGTACGTACCCGATTACCCCGATCTACACCAACCCGTCTGGTCCGCCGGAGGGTGATTCACCAGATGGTGCGGATGGTCCAGGACCAGCTCCTGAGCCCGCACCGGAACCGCTGCCAGACCAGGTGCCGGTACCTGACCTGGATCTCGGAGATTTGTTAGACGAGCTAGTGGGTTAGGGGTTTGATGTGACAACGGGATGGGCACATCCTGCTGACCGTGTACAACCTGCGCTGACGGAGCCCGTCGCGCAGGGAATGGTGGCCGCACTCGGCGGACCGATGGGGCGGTTCGCTCAGATCGGTCGTGGCCGCTGGTGGACGCCGTTGCGTGCCATCATCTCGGTCGCGTGGGTGTTTCTTGCGCTTGGTGTGCTCGCTAAATCCAACTGTGCGCGTGGCAAGCTGATTGATGGCTCCTTGCACCTCAACTGGGACGGAAACCGCCAGTACACCTCCTTTTGCTACAACGACATCGTCCCGCTTTACGGTGGGCGCGGGCTCGACCAACCCGGCTTTGTGTACGACTACTCGTGGGTTGAAGGTGATCTCACCCGGTACATGGAGTACCCGGTGCTCGCCGGACTTTTTCAAGGAGCCATGGGTTGGATTGCGCGCACGACCTACCCGCTCATGGACTGGGCGTTGCCGGAGTCCGGTTGGTATTTTTACATCACTGCGTTTGTCATGGCGCTGGTCTGGGTGGGCACCGCGCGCATGGTTGCAGAGCTCTCTGGCAACCGAATCTGGGACACGATCCTGGTGGTGGCCTCTCCCCTGCTGATCATGCACGCGTTTACGAATTGGGATATTCCCTCCATCGCCTTCATGGTCGGTGCCTTGTTGGCGGCACGTAAGAAGAAGTTCTGGCTGGCCGGTGTGCTCATTGGTTTTGGCACCGCCTTCAAAATGTGGCCCTTGTTCTTGCTTGGTGCCTATCTTGTTATCGCGCTGCGGAAGAAGAACTTCGTGCCTTTCTTGCAGATGCTCGCCGCGACCGTCGTGTCCTGGCTCGTTGTCAACGTGCCCATCATGCTGCATAACTACGACGCATGGCATGAATTCCAGCGCCTCAACACCGAACGGGGCTGGGAGTGGACTACGATCTACGCCGCAATCGCTCGTGCCTTCGGCTGGACCGGATTCGATCCGGGTGGCGGTACTCCGGTCATCTTGAATGCGGTGACGCTCGCCCTTTTCCTCGCCGGCTGCGTGTTTGTCCTCATCATTGGACTGAAAGCACCACAAACCCCGCGCGTGGCGGAACTCTTCGTCCTCATTATTGGGTTCTTCCTGCTCTTCAACAAGGTGTGGAGCCCCCAGTACTCCCTGTGGCTCGTCGTGCCTGCGGTGCTAGCACTGCCCCACTGGCGCTTGCTGCTCACGTGGATGACAGCCGACATGCTCGTCTGGCCTATTCTCATGTGGCACATGATGGGAACCGATAACCTCGGTCTGCCTGGCGCCGCACTCAACATCATCGTGCTCATCCGTGATGCACTGATCGTGGCCATCATGGTGCTCGTTGTCCGCCAAATGTATGGCCGTCGCCGCGACAAAGTCCGCGATGCGCACTACGGCTGCGACCCCCTACTCACCACACCAGCGGATTGGGAGGAGGCTAAGCAACATTGGGAACCGCAACAATCCTTGGAATCTGCTCCATCTTCATTGCCTTCGCCCTCTTCGGTGCCTGCTTCTGGGCAGTCGTGAGGAAGAAGCCCGTCGGCCTCGCCGTCACACTCGGCATCCTGGCATTCATCTTTATGACGATCCTGCCTGTCTCCCTCGCTGTTTTCTTCGCGGCGCCGAACCCCTAGGGTTTGTCGGTACGGTGGAAAGGCATGAAGAAACTATCGACGATTGCAGTTGCCCCCACCCTCCTCTTCCTCGCCGCGTGCAGCGGCGCCCAGGAGCCACAAACGATGCCGGAGACAACGACGAAAACAGCGACTGAAACAACTGTTGTTCAGCAGGATACGTCTCAGCGTGAGCTGCCTTCCGCAGTCAGTGGATACACCGAGAAGGCCGAAGCCGAGCTTATCCACGAAGGCGTGACCAAAGACGATGTCGACCGCGTTCTCACCGCTGCTCAGAACAACGATTCCGCGGTAGCAGTCGAGTGGGACGATGACGGCTACTGGGAGATTGAACTCGGCGATATTGATGTTGACATTGATCCGGACGGGCTTGTTCTGGATGTGGACAGGGATGACTAGGGGCCCCGTAGGCGTCGATAAGCAATTTCTCCCTGCTTGAGCCCTGGGGTACGCTGGTGAGGTTGCTTGACGTAAGCGACCCTCCTGCCACTGCCACAAGGGTGGTGGCCGACATCAATGAAACGACCATAGGAGGTGATGAGGTCCCGTGCGTCACTACGAAGTAATGATCATCTTTGACCCGAGTCAGGATGAGCGCACCGTTGCCCCGTCCCTGGACAAGTTCCTCGAAACTGTCCGTAAGGATAACGGCAAGGTGGAAAATGTTGATATCTGGGGCAAGCGTCGCTTTGCCTACCCGATCGACAAGAAGGAAGAGGGTGTCTACGCAGTAGTCACCCTGGATTGCGAGTCCGAGACCGTTCAGGAGCTCGACCGCCGTCTGAACCTGAACGACAACATTCTGCGAACCAAGGTTCTGCGCACCGACAAGAAGTAAGCGCGAACTTTTAGAACGAGGCTTCTTTCGTGCCGGTTTAAACCAGTGCACAAGGGCTAAATCCCAGCGCATGGGCAATGTTCACCCTAGGTTATATGCTTGGGTGTGCAAGAAAACCAGCACAACTACATGGACTCATTCGCATAAAGGTATAGGTAAGGACGAAACATCATGGCACAGGGCGAAACTCCCATCACCGTCGTAGGCAACCTCGTTGCTGATCCGGAACTGCGCTTCACGCCGGCTGGCGTGGCCGTAGCTAACTTCCGTATCGCATCCACTCCCCGCACGTACAACCGTGACACTGGGCAGTGGGACGATGGGGATGCTTTGTTCTTGACATGCAATGTGTGGCGTGGGGCTGCTGAGAATGTCGCAGAATCCCTGACCAAGGGCATGCGCGTCATTGTCAATGGCCGTTTGCGTCAGCGTTCTTACCAGACCCGCGAAGGCGAAAACCGCACGGTATTTGAGGTCGAGGTCGACGAGGTCGGCCCATCCCTGAAGTACGCTTCTGCTTCCGTTTCCCGGAACCCGCGTGAGGGCGGTTCCGGCGGTGGCTTTGGTGGCAACCAGGGCGGCCAGCAATTCCAGAACAACCAGAACACTGGTGGTTTCGGCGGTCAGAGCGAAGGTGGACAGAACCAGGGCAACCAGTCCCAGGGTGGTCAAAACCAGCCCGCGAATGATCCGTGGAACTCTGCTCCTCCCGCCGGTGGATTCGGCGGCATGGACGATGAGCCACCGTTCTAAAGACGCAGCATTTCAATAACAACGAACATCTTTCACGAAGAGGAAGGGTAAGGATTCATGAAACTGATCCTCACCGCTGCCGTTGAGAACCTTGGTGAACCCGGCGATATTGTCGAGGTCAAGGACGGCTACGGACGAAACCTTCTGCTCCCCCGCGGTCTGGCCATCGTGGCTACCCGTGGCGCTGAGAAGCAGATCGAGGACATCAAGCGTGCCCAGGAGCAGCGCTCTGTGCGCGACCTGGAACATGCGAAGGAGCTGCGTGATCAGCTCGACCAGCTGCAGGGCGTGACCGTTAAGGTCCGCACCGGCAACAATGGCAAGCTGTTCGGCTCTGTGAAGCCGGCTGACATTGTCGCTGCCGTTGAGGCAGCTGGCGGCCCGGCGCTGGATAAGCGCCGCGTTGACGTGCCCAAGGGTTTGGTCACCCGTACCGGTGGCTACCAGGTCAAGGTCAGGCTCCACGATGACGTGGAGGGCAAGGTGAACTTCGAGGTCGTGAGCGCTTAATTCCGCTTCACGGCGATTGATAGGGCAAAGCCCCTACATCAGTCCAACGACAACAGCATTTAATGCGGGTCCCACTTGTGAGGAGTGGGGCCCGCGTTTCTTTTCTTAGACTCCCATTAGGTTATTCACATGGCCTGTGGATAAAAGGTGGATAACTTCCGTTTGAGCATTTACTTAGGTAACGAAACGGTAAAAATAAGGTGATTCTCAGGTAGCAATTGAATCTGCTGGTGAGGGTTTTATTCACGGGTTTTCGCCCCTTTTTTAGGTGAATAAAAAGCCTTTGACCTCGTGCGTTATGGACAGGTGTGGAGATCTGTTCGAGTTATCCACAGGTTATCCACAAGTGGTGGAGAGTCCGTGTGGAAACTGACGTTCATTTTGAAGAGTTATCCACAGGCGGTTGTGGATAACCGGTGTGGATGAGTCTGAGAAAGCGGGAGAGTTCCCCCGCGCGGGGTAACATCTACGGACAATCGGGGTTAATGGAGGTTAGGTATGACGGTAGGCGGAAACACGGCTGGCAACGGCAAGGGCGGCGACGCGAACGGCTTTGACGGAGATAGCTTTGATAGCTTCGCAGACGGCGCGGTCCCACCGCCACCACCGCCGGAGGAGTCTGGCTCACGGGGCGGTTCTTCCCGCTTTAAGGATCGGCCAGATCGAAGCCGTGGGTTCAGCAAGGACCGCACGGATTTAACGGAGTACCGGCAACCCCCACACGACCGGCAGGCGGAGCAGGGCGTGCTCGGCGCTATGCTGCTCAGCGCATCCACGGTCGTCGATGTGACTGAGGAGCTGCAGCCGGAGGATTTTTACTACCCGGCGCACCAGTTGATCTATCAGGCTATTTTGGAGCTTTATTCGCAGGGCTCGGACATTGATGTGCTCATCGTTGCTGGCCGGCTCGATCGCATGGGCAACTTGGAGCGCGTTGGGGGTGCTCCGTACTTGCACACGCTGATCTCTGAGGTGCCTACCGCGGCGAATGCACGCTATTACGCGGACATCGTTGCGGAGAAATCCACGTTGCGTCAGCTTGTGGACGCGGGAACGCGCGTTGCCCAACTTGGCTACGAGGGCGGCGAAGGCATGGAAGTCGATGCCCTTGTGGACCGCGCTCAGCAGGAGATCTTCTCCGTAGCGCAGAAACAGACGGGTGAGGATTACCGTCCGTTGTCGGAACTGCTTAAACCCACAGTGGATGAGCTTGCCGCCTACGAAAAGGACGGTGGGCTTGCGGCGGGTGTGCCTACGGGCTTCATTGACCTGGACCGCTTGACCAACGGCCTACATGCTGGCCAGATGATTATTATCGCGGCACGCCCTGGTGTGGGTAAGTCCACCCTGGCCATGGACTTCGTGCGTTCGTGTTCGATCCATAACGGACTGACTTCCGTCATCTTCTCGCTTGAGATGAGCGCCTCGGAGATTGTTATGCGTTTGCTCTCTGCAGAGACGGAGATCAAACTGTCTGCAATGCGCTCCGGCCAGATGGAGGAAAAGGACTGGGAGAAACTCACCGACCGATTGCAGCAGATCCAGGCCGCACCGATCTTCGTGGATGATTCCCCGAACCTGACCATGATGGAAATCCGCTCCAAGGCCCGCCGTCTGAAGCAGCAACACGGTCTGGACTTGGTGGTGCTGGACTACATGCAGCTGATGAGTTCCGGTAAGAAGGTGGAATCACGCCAGCAGGAAGTCTCGGAATTTTCTCGCCAGCTGAAGCTTCTGGCCAAAGAGCTTGAAGTCCCCGTGATTGCTATTTCACAGTTGAACCGTGGCCCGGAATCACGCACGGATAAGCGCCCACAGCTGGCGGACCTTCGTGAGTCCGGTTCGCTGGAGCAGGACGCGGATATCGTTATGCTGCTGTACCGCCCAGATTCCCAGGACAGGGACAATGAGCGCGCCGGTGAGGCTGACATCATCGTGGCTAAGCACCGTGGCGGCCCGATTGACACGATTGCGGTGGCACACCAGCTGCACTATTCGCGCTTTGTCAACATGGCCCGCGGCTAAACCCGACACGCATTACGCCAACGCTTTGCCGCGTTGCTCAGGCAGCGTGAACGCGGCAATGCCAGCGACGGCAAAAGCAGCAGCGAAGACTCCGAAGACCGCCATTGATCCACCCCATGCCAACACCGGGGGAACAATAAGCGGCGCGATAATGGAGCCGATTCGGCCAAAGGACGCCCCGGCACCCGTGCCGGTAGCGCGGATGGAGGTGGGATAGAGCTCCGGCCCAATGGCGTAGAGCGCACCCCACGCACCGAGGTTGAAGAAAGAAAGCAGGCAGCCGGCAGCGATGATCTGCCACGGCGCGGCAGCAAGACCGAAAAGCACTGCGGAAAACGCAGAACCCGCCAGGAATGTGGACAGAGTGATGCGCCGGCCCCAGATCTCAATGAGCCACGCGGCTGCGGCATAGCCCGGTAGTTGAGCAAGCGTAATAATCAGCGTGAAGCTGAAGGAGCGCACGAGGGTAAAACCTTGATCCACCAGCAAGGACGGTATCCAGATGAAGGCGCCGTAGTAGGACAGTGACACGCCAAACCACACGAGCCAGAAAGCGGCAGTGCGACGGCGTAAATCGGGGCCCCAAATTCCGCCGCTGACCTCAGATTCGTTCACAGCAACAGGAGAGTGGTCTATCTTCGCTGGATCAGCAGCAGATTCGAAGGAGGAGACGATCGCCTCTGCCTCTTCGTGTCGGCCCTTCGACTCGAGGAAGCGGACCGATTCCGGTAAGCCCATGCGCACGTAGATGGCATACAGCGCCGGCACCGCACCGAGAGCGAAACCCCAGCGCCAGCCGTTTTCGCCCTGAGAGACCACGAAAGTGCCAATCACCGCGGCGAGGATCCAGCCAACTGCCCAGAAGCCCTCGAGGATGACCACCATTCGGCCCCTGCTGCGTCGGGGCGCGAACTCGCTGACCAGGGTGGAGGCCACCGGAAGTTCCGCACCAAGACCCAATCCGACGAGGAAACGGAAGACCATAAGAGCACCGACGGACCAGGCAAAGGCAGATGCGCCGGTGGCCAGACCGTAGAGAAGCAAAGTGACTGCGAAAATCTGGCGGCGACCAAACTTATCGGCCAGAAGCCCACCAAGCGTGGCGCCGATGGCCATGCCAATGAATCCGACAGAAGCAATCCAAGATGTGGTGGATTTATCAAGGTTCCAGTGCACCGCTAGCGCCGCGATGATGAAGGACACCAGGCCAACATCCATGGCGTCAAGCGCCCACCCGATGCCGGAGCCAACCAGAAGTCGGCGGTGTTTGGATGTGACAGGCAGGCGGTCAAGCCGCTCATTACGGGTGGTCATGGCGGAGAATCTTACTCAACCACGACGCAGCCTCAAGGAATTGGTCACAACAAACACGGAAGAAAACGCCATGGCGATGCCGGCCAACATCGGGTTGAGCAGACCAAATGCGGCCACAGGGATGAGGATGACGTTGTAGGCGAAAGCCCAGAACAGGTTGCCCTTGATGGTGCGTAGCGTGCGTCGAGAAAGGCGGATCGCATCGGCAGCGCTGCCCAGATCATTGCCCATGAGGGTGATGTCCGCAGCCTGGATGGCTACATCCGTACCGGAGCCCATGGCCAAGCCTAGGTCAGCGGTGGCAAGCGCGGCAGCATCGTTGACGCCGTCGCCGACCATCGCCACGGTTTTGCCTTGGGATTGAAGCTTTTCTACGACCTCAACCTTCCCCGCTGGCAGAACCGATGCCGTAACGCAGTCCTGGTCTATCCCCACTGCCCGTGCCACAGCGTGTGCTGCACCCGGGTTATCACCGGTGAGCAAATACGGTGTGAGGCCCAAGGAACGCAGATCCGCGATTGCCTGCGCGGACGTGTCCTTAATGGTGTCGCTCACCGCAATGACCCCAGCATCCGTGCCATCCACAGTGACAGTGATGGCGGTGGCACCTTCCGCTTCATAGGCTTCGGCTTCCGCACCACGGCCGCGGCCGACGGTGACGTGGGAACCACGGACAAGCGCCTGCACGCCTTGCCCCGCTTCGGAGGTGAAGCTCTGTGCTTCGGGGATCTCAAGTCCACGCTCCTGCGCCGCGGTGACAATTGCTTGGGCGATTGGGTGCTCTGAACCAGACTCTACAGCCGCCGCGAGAGCGAGCAGTTCGTCCGCGTTCAAACCAGCATCCGCCGCCGGGGACACAGCATCCACCGACATGTTGCCACTGGTCACAGTGCCTGTTTTGTCTAGAACGATCGTGTCCACTTTGCGTGTGGACTCCAGGATCTCCGGTCCCTTGATCAGCAGGCCTAGCTGCGCACCGCGACCGGTGCCCACCAGAATTGCGGTGGGTGTGGCCAGCCCCAACGCACATGGGCAGGCGATGATGAGCACAGCAACAGCAGCGGAGAACGCCGCCGGCGTGTCGTGCCCCAGGAGCAGATGCACCACCAGAGTGATCAGTGATGCAACAATCACTGCAGGCACAAAAACTCGGGAAATACGGTCCACCAGGCGCTCAACTGGCGCCTGTCCGGCCTGCGCGTTGCGGACGAGCTCGATCATCTGCGCCCACGTGGTCTCCGACCCCACACGGGTGGCCTCAATGATCAGGCGGCCAGACAGGTTTACTGTCGTGCCGGTGACGGTGTCACCCTCGCCGATGTCTACAGGGACGGATTCGCCGGTGAGCATGGAGTTATCCACCGTGGATAAACCTGATTGAACCACACCATCCGTGGCAATCTTCTCGCCCGGGCGAACCACAAACTGATCACCGACCTGCAGATCAGCAGCTGGGATGCGCACCTCTTGGCCGTCGCGCAGAACCGTGGCAGTCTTCGCGCCCATGGTGGCCAACTCGCGCAGAGCCTCGGAGGAACGCCCCTTCGCCTTCATCTCAAACCAGCGGCCGAGCAGCAGGAACGTGATTACCACCGCGACGGTTTCAAGATAAATCGGTGGCGCTTCCTGCGCACTGGCGCCCGCAAACTGCACCCACAGTGCCCACAGCGACCACACATAGGCAGCCGTGGTGCCCAGTGAAATCAGTGTGTCCATGGTCACCGCGCCATGGCGCAGATTCGTCCACGTCGCGCGATGGAAAGGAGCACCGGCTACGAAGTAAACCACCGTGGTTAGCGCCAGCGCGAGCCACTCCCAGCCCGGGAACTGCACCGCCGGGACCATGGAGAGCACGGACACCGGCACCGTCAGCACCGCCGACCAGATCACAGTGCGCTTGAGCTTCTCCGTCTCCTCATCGCGAATAGCATCAACATCAGGGGTCGGCTCACCCGACTCAGCATCCGCCCCAGCGCTCGCCGAAGCGCCACCAACAACAAAAGCTTCATAGCCCGCATCGCGGACAACCTGCATGAGGGCGTCCGGATCCGTCAACGACGGATCAAAGTCCACGGCCGCAGTCTCGGTGGAAAAGTTCACCGTGGCATCCACCCCGGGAACCTTGTTCAGTTTGCGTTGCACACGCGAAGAACACGACGTACAGGTCATGCCCATCACGCCCAAATCAAGGTGCGATGGTGTGGGGGTGCTTGTCATGTCTAACTCCTTACATAGCAGGCAGACCGGTCAAGTTAGTTAAGTCAGGGTGTAACCAGCTTCTGCGACTGCCTCAGCAATTTGCTCACGGGTGAAACCGGAGCCAATGACTTCGACGTTACCCGTTGTGTGATCAGCGTTAACACCGGTCACACCGGGGACTTCGCCGATCTCCTCGTTGACGCTGGCCTCACAGTGGGCGCACGTCATGCCGTCAACGTTAAAAACAGTTTTTTCAGTACTCATGGGATTGATGGTAGGCGCACTTTAGACGTCGACAAGCGAAAAGCCTGCGTATTCGACCGCGTACTCGATCTGCTCATCCGTGAAGCCTTCGCCCGTGACCTGCATGAGGCCGGCTTCCACATCAATGTCCACACCCTGCGTGCCCAGCACCTCGCTCACTTCAGACTGAAGTTTTTCAACAGACGTGGCATCCTGCGGTCCTTCGAACCTGTAGTTCTTGGTCACGATTGCTCCTTTTCTGCCCCGAATGGGAATGAATCGAAACTGAGTGGGGTTGAACTCACTGATAGACGTTACCCGAGTAGACGAAAAGGATTAATAATGAGCACCATTAACGTCACTGAAGACACATTCACCCAGGTTATTCAAGACAACGACATTGTCATCGTGGACGCATGGGCCGATTGGTGCGGGCCGTGCAAGGCTTTCGCCCCGACATTTGAGAAGGCATCAGACAAGCACGAAGACATCGTCTTTGCCAAGCTCGACACTGAAGCCAACCAGGGTCTCGCTGCCGCGCTTCAGATCCAGTCGATCCCCACTCTCTTTGTTTTCCGCGAAGGCATCCTTCTCGGCCAGCAGTCCGGTGCGCTGCCTCCCGCCGCGCTCGAGGAGTTCATCCAGGCCACCCGCGACGTGGACATGGAGCAGGTCCACCGTGACATCGCCGAGCAAAACGCACAGCAGGATGAGGCTTAAGGCTTTTTCGCTTATCGACGGGTTGGCTGCTTCCCACGTAAACTCGGGTCCGTATTTGCTCCCAACATGTTAAGGACGCGCAACCATGGCTAACCCGTTCAGCAAGGGCTGGAAGTACCTCATGCAGTCGTTTGATTCTGCGATTGATGAGAATGCTGATCCGAAGGTCCAGATCGAGCAGGCCGCCAACGCGGCGAAGGAGCAGCATAACGCGATTACGCGCCAAGCTGCGGAGATCATTGGCCAGAAGAAGCAGCTGGAAATCAAGATCAACCGGCTGCGTGAAACTCAGGCGCAACAGCAGGAGAAGACCAAGACCGCACTGCAGATGGCGGACAAGGCCACGGCAGAGGGGGATACCGCGAAAGCACAGGAGTTCAACAACACTGCCGAGGTACTCGCCACACAGCTGGTAACAACTGAGCAGGAGCTCGCAGATCTGACTGCGCAGTACGCGACGGCAGAGCAGGCAGCAAAGCAGGCTGAGGAAGAACAGCGCAGGTCTGAAGCACGTTTGGAAGAGCAGCTCGCCGAGGTCAACCGCCTCCGTGCCCAGGTGGATCAGGCCAACATGCAGGAGATGTCGGCGCAGGCCATGGACACCATCGGCCAGTTCCGCACGGATGATTCCGTGCCCACCCTGGATGGTGTGCGTGACAAGATTGAGCGCCGCTACACCACCGCACTTGGCCAGCAGGAACTCGCCGAATCCAACCCGGACAATGTCATGTCAGAGATTGAATCCGGTCAGGCTAACACCGATATTGCTGCGACCTCCAAGCTGGCGGAGATCCGCGCAGCTATGAAGAAAGAAGCTGCTACTAACGGTGAACTCACCCCAGACACCGAATCCGACTAGTTCTAGGTCTGGTTCCTGCGAATATTGATCAGTACCGCGCGAATCCCCGAGTGGAAACCATCGCGCAGATTGACGCGCTGGTTCTCACTCAACGTGTACTCATGCAGAGTTTCACAGGCGAACTGGAGGAGCGGGCGATCAATCTCTGGTGGCAAACCACCGCCGGACAGCATGTGGGCCTTGTCGCGCTGCTCTGAAGAAGCGGCGTTATCAAACCACCACGTTGCATACTGTTGTCCCACGTCAAATGGAGTTTGAAACCCGGAGGAAGTCCACACCTCCTCCGGCAGTGGAACATAACGCGAACGCAGCTTGCGGCGCGGTGCCATCATGGATGGCTTTGGCGTGTGGCTTGCACCAACGTCACTGGTCGTGTCCGCCAGCTGTGCCGGGGAAGGTACGGTGGCCCTTTCAGGTTTCGGCATAGCCTCCTGCGTAGCCTCTGGCTCGGAGCTGGGGGCTTCACCGGCGGCGTCGATAAGCTGCGCGGATAGTGGTTGCTCACCGTCGGGGCGCGGAATGTCGCACATGCCCTCGTTGTCCTCCATTTCGGCATCGGCGAGGGGGCGTTCGCGGATGCTTGGCGGGAGGGGCCCTTCGAGAACCTGCAGTTGCATGGCGTCGGCGAAATCCTCGCGCGGATCGAGGATCGTCGTGGTGTCACATGCGTGGCGCAGGGCCGACGACATAGAATCCCAACCGAAGCCATAGAGGTGCACGCGGATGCCGGCGTTCGTGGCTTCCTCCACGCCTGGGATCATGTCAGCATCGCCACTGACCAGTACAAAGTCAGTGAATTGGCCACGCATGGCGTTGACCACGACGTCGGCCACGAGACGGGTATCCACACCTTTTTGTGTGCGACGTTCACCCCATTCGATGAGCTGGCCGGTGCGCAGCTGCACGCCATCACACGTGCGCAGCGCGCGCTGGTAGCGGTGCGGGCCCGAGTCGGGGATGCCGTCGTACCAGTACTGACGGTGAATCGGCTGATCAAGCTGCTGCGTGATCATGCCGGAAAGATTGGCAACAACCTCCGGGAGATCAATTTCTAACTGTGAACGTGCACCTGTCTCCCACGAGTTGTAAAAGCTCGCGAGCAGGTAAGACGTGTCCACAAAGACGAGTGTGCGTTCAAGCATGGCTCCTGACTTCCGTATCTATTCATGTAATTAAAAGTTTTGTCGCTCACCCAGTTTGCCTGACTTGTATGGCTCTCGCTGAGAAATCGCATTGACCAGGTCGAAGAAGGCGCACGTGAGTGATTTCTGCTTTGTTCAACGTGTTTTCATTGTGAAAAATTTCGCTTGGTTGTACGGTTGGTTAATCAGCTAATTAACCGGAGGTGAAAGGTGGGCAATGACACAGAACCGTTATTCCTTCAGATCGCACGGCTAATCCAGGACCAGATCATGGACGGCGAACTCAAGCCCGGCCAACGCGCCCCATCGACGAATGAGCTCGCCGCATTCCACAGCATCAACCCCGCCACCGCGCGCAAAGGGTTGACATTGCTCGTCGAAGCAGGAGTCCTTGAAAAACGCCGCGGCATCGGGATGTTCGTCACCGAGGGTGCGCCCGAGCGCATCGTCGCCAAGCGCCGCGAGGACTTCGCTGGCGACTACATTGCACCGCTTATCGACGAAGCCTTGCGCCTGGGCTACGCCCGCACCGACCTCCACGACCTCATCTACCGCGTCGCAGAAAGCAGAGGAATGTACCAATGACCATTTATGTCTCACGTTTGGCTCACAGCTTTGGCAAGAACGACGTCTTGCAGGGCGTCACCGTGGACTTCGGCCCCGGCATCCGCGGCCTGCTCGGTCGAAATGGTGTGGGTAAATCCACGCTGCTGAAGATCATCGGCGGCCAGCTCAAACCTGATTCAGGCATGGTCAAGGTTTTTGGTGAGCGCCCCTTCGACAATGCCCGCGTCATGGATAACACCTGCTTGACGGGTGTGGATACCGCCTACCCGGGTTCGTGGTCCGGCACTGACGTGATCAAAGGTGCGCAGTTGCGTTACCGCACGTGGAATCAAGCGCTTGTCGACGAGCTCACCGCCGATTTCGAGATGGGCGATGCCCTGAGCACCCGTTACGACAAACTTTCTCGCGGACAGCGCGCCATGGTCGCCATCATTATTGGGCTGGCCTCGGGCACGGAGCTTTTGCTTCTCGACGAACCCTATGTCGGCCTGGATACCCACAACACCGATGTGTTCTACCGTCATCTTCTCGCCCAGGCAGATTCCGGCCGGACGATCGTGATGGCCACGCACCATATCGACGACGCGGCGAAAGTCCTGGATGATGCGGTGATTCTGGGACGCGACGGGGTCGTGCTCAAGCAATGCGCCCCTGAGGATGCCGATGAATTCGCTGTCGCGGGCCCGGAACTTGTGCCCATTAGCGACGCCCCGCGTCATGCGCGCGCTGCCACTTTCGACGACCTCATCGAGCACTACTTGGAGGTGTCCTAGATGAACACGAGCCTGCTTGGATATTTCCGCCACCAATTCGTCGCGCCACCGCTGACCCGACTGATCTGGATGATCCCGATGCTCGCGATGCTTGCATTCGGGCTGCTTTATGTCACCCGTGATTCAGTAGTCGGTGTCATATTCGGCCCAATGATCCTGACGGTTGTCATGATTGGGGCGCTGTCGTCGGAGGACACCGCCTACACGGCTTACGGGATGCCTAGTTCTCGGGCCAAAAAACTCACTGCCATGGCGGTTGTTCCCTCTGTGGCGTTCAGCGCGGGCATTGCGTTGGTCGCGCGCCCGGACTGGGTTGGAGCCGCGGGCGCACTCGTGGCGCTGGTGTCGGGGCTGCTCTTCGGCGGCCAATACATAGCCGGCCATGGAGTGGCGAGTGACCGGAAGGCGGATTCGCACCTTGGAGGCGGCAGCTTCGAATTCGAATTGATCTTCAAACCGCAGCTGCTGTGGGCTCTAGGTGCGGGTAGTGCGCACTCACTCATGATCCCTTTGACCAGCTTCATTGGTAACGACACATTGCGTCCACTCCTTGGTGGCCTACCGATCATGATCTGGTATTCGGCATATTGTATGCAGGGTCTCGGAATTACCGGTGCGGCAACGGGCGCAAGCTACGGCGTGCCCCGACGACAGTGGTTCGCATTGTCGTGGGCGGCTGCCATCGCCGCGGTGGTGGTCTATATCGTTGTGGCCGGGTTGTTCAGTCCCGTGACGGGCACCTGGCCAGCGGTGATAGTTACCGGTGCCGGCGGTTTTGCGTGTGCTGTTTTGGGCGGGGCCATGAAGATCTGGCGCACGGAATTAGGCATGCTTCCCGCCTACATGATGTTCTTCATCGCAAATGGGGCATCGGATACTCAAAGCTTCCTCGACGGCGCAGTCATCTTTGCGCTGGCCACAGCGGGAATCATCGCATTGGTCGGCATCGTCATTCAGGCTGGGTATCTCATGGGTTTAATCAACCCAAAACATGCTCAAAAGAACCGTTAAAAAACATGAGATAACCAGGGGATTTGTGTTGTTGGTTGGGTGTGTGTAGTTTTATGTGAGTCAGCGTGACCGACAACGCCCCGCTAGGCGGTCTGATTGTGACTGGTTTGGTGAGATGGCGGTAGGAAAACGAGCGTTGATGGTTCCTTTCACTTGATCCGCGTACTGCGATTTGGTTTGTGGTGTGGGTGTGTGTAAGCTTCAGCAAGCTGCTTTGGACAGGCCCTGTTTGTGGGGTGTGTTTGAGTGTGCGTGTGTTGTGTGAGAACTCGATAGTGTGCCAATGATTTTTTGTTTGGTTGGTTTGTGTGGCTGTGTGCTCCTTTTTGGGGTGTGTGCTGGTCGATGCTGTCTGAACCATTGATGGGATGGTGTCGTCTGGTTGGTCGCATGACTGATTGGATGTTTTTTGTTGTTGTCTTTTTTCCTCGTCGAATGGGGCGGCAACGTGATGAACCTTTTTTGGTTTGTTGAGTAATTTTTGGATGTGCCAGGCCAGCATCTTTTTGTGGTGTTGGTGTGGTTTGTTTTGGTTGGGTTTTGGGCTTTTCACGGCTCGGTAATCTTTTACTGATTTTTTGTGGAGAGTTTGATCCTGGCTCAGGATGAACGCTGGCGGCGTGCTTAACACATGCAA
>NZ_VXKH01000023.1 GCF_008693065.1 Corynebacterium tuscaniense
GCCCGCCCACGGACAGGTCCACCAGCCCATCCGGGTGGGCGGCGGCGCGCGCCTTCACGTCGGCGATGGTGTCCCACGGGAAGTCCGGCAGGATGTGGCTGAGTGGTTGGCGCGGGCCCATGTCCTACTCCTGGTTCATTGGTGGCAGCGCAGCCACGAAGGGGTGGTCGAAGTCGTAGGGGCCTTCGGCGGCGGCGCCGCCTGGGGAGCCGAGGTCGTCAAAAAACGCGACGTTGGCGTCGTAGTAGTCGTTCCACTCATCGGGCAGGTCATCTTCGTAGAAGATGGCTTCGACGGGGCAGGCGGGTTCGCAGGCGCCGCAGTCCACGCATTCGTCGGGGTGGATGTAGAGCATGCGTTTGCCCTCGTAGATGCAGTCGACGGGGCATTCCTCCACGCATGAACGGTCGAGCACGTCAACGCATGGTTCAGCGATGATGTAGGTCAAGGGGTCTCCTCCGTTTTGTCGGTTGGGTCCAGTATGTCACTTATCGCGCAGCAAGGGCCAAATGCCTCCTGCGGTGCCGGCGGCGAGCAGGAGGAGCGCGGGAAGATGGTGGGTGCGTAGGAGTTCGCGGGTCACGTCGGGCCCCATGTAGAGCAGTGCTAGGCCCACGAGCCATGTCCAGGTAGGCACCAAAGCAATGGTGCTTTTCGACGTCCACAGTCTCCCCGTCTTCGTCCCCACCCCACCCAACACCCAGGCGGCGACGATGGCCGGAATCCCCCAGAGTTTGTCGAGGGAACCGACCTCCACCAGCAACGTCACGAGTGCACCGACGCTAAGCCAGGTGATACCGGCTCGAGCTTCGCCGGGTGTGAAGTCGGTGCGTGGCTGTGGGGTCATCGGGGGATTCCGCTGGTGATGTCCGCGCCGGGTTCCAGCGGCAGGCCCGCTCCGACGCAGTAATGTTCGCGGCGAAGGATGGGTTGCGCGATGAGGTTAGACAGTGCGTAGGTGACCACGGTGGCATCCGGTGCGGTGGCAAAGGCGGCGTGTGGGTTGGTGGTGGACACGGAGCCGTCAGCTACCCAGATTTGGGTGGCATGGGCGCGCATGGCGGCGGTTTTGGCGGCGTAGGTGGTGTCGTCGAGTTCTACCCAGGTGTCCACTGTATCGACGGCGTCGAGTTCGCCGGGCTCAGGGCGGGTCCAGCCGGAGGGGATGTGGGTGGCGATCATCCCGTCAAGCTCGCTGCGCAGACGCGCGGCCCACAGGATGCGCGGGACGTGCACGCGTTCGGCTGCCGCATGGGTGATCTCGTGGGCACGGATGTGGTCGGGGTGCCCGTAGCCGCCGTTGGGGTCGTAGGTGAGCACCAGGTGGGGGCGTTCCCGATTGAACACGTCTACGAGGTCATCGATTGCTCGCTGCCCGGAATTAACAAAGGCCTTCGGGTTCCGGCTCGCTGGTGAGCCCGCCATGCCTGAATCCCGGTACTTGCCCGCACAGCCGAGAAATTCCCCGCGCACACCAAGGGCGGACAGTGCCGTGTTCAACTCGTGAATACGAAACCCGCCGAGCTGGTCTGCATGATCATTAACCAGGTGCTGGTAGCGCTCCCCGATGACCTCGCCTTCTTCCCCGAGCGTGCAGGTGACCACGAGGACATCCGCACCCCGGCGCGCCAAAGTGGCAAGGGCACCGCCGGTGAACAGCGCCTCATCATCCGGGTGGGCATGAACAGCCACAACTCTGAAACCAGTGAGATCACGGGACATGTTCGTTCTCCTCTTCAGGTGGTAAAGGGTCATCGTTCAGGGGGCTCACTGCGTTGCCCCCATTCCTTGTGTTCAGAACCCAGGTGGGGGCAGCGGTCAGTCGCGCCGCAGGATCATCGATGAGTGCGGGTGAGGACAAGGAGGTGCCCAATGCCACGATGTGTTCTTCTCGGAGCAGTGGCAGCCACACCGCTTCCTTCTTGAGCAGCCCAGCCACCCGTTCACTCGCTTGTTTGGCGCCGATCGTGCCACTCAAGATATCCGCCGCGAGGTCTTCCGTTTCGGGCAGGCACAACCCGCTCAAGTTGCCAGCCAGCACGCCGTCCTCGGCTAGGCACTGAATCTCACTTGCCCATGCATTTGGGCTGGTGCGAAGCGACCATCCGACCACGGCATCGATTTCACTGCTCGGTAAGCGTTTCGCGATGTCAGTCATATCCGTAGCCACAGCCTCCGCTGGAATATCGTGGCCATTGAGTACGTCCACGATGGCGCGCGCCGCTGGCATCGCCTCACGGTCCCTCGGGTCTGCAGCAATCCGTAGCGGTCGCTTCTTCGTCGCAGGAATCGCGGCGGCGGCTCCCCCCGGAGCCGCCGGAGCAGCAGCAGAAGAAGTTAGCGCACCAGTGGTGGAGGTGCGGCCGGAGGCGATACGGGAGATGAGGGGGACGTCGATAAGCGATGAGAGGGCTTGACGCGCGGCGAGCTCCCCAAGAACGGGCGAATCAACAGACATGGTCACACCAAGCTCGCGCGGCCCCTTCCGCATTTCCACCTGTGTATCCGGGATGAGGGAGTACGTATCCATGGACGTCTCCCCCGGCACGTGGTCCACGAATGCGTACTGGCCAGAGCGCAGGCGGTCCGCCACTTGGTCCGTCGAACGCGCCGCGGCGAGGGTGAGGATATCGATGCCCGCAGGCCCCTCCCCCCAAAACCTGTCATTCCGGTTTAACACAATGACCCCCGCGGCCTGATCCACGGAATTCACCATGTAGCGACCAGCAGAGGCAGGAATGGTACGGGCAAGCGCGGTGGCAAAGTCATTCGCCCCTGAATCCAGCAAATGGGACGGGAGAAGATGCGTGAACAGGAACTGCCACTCCTCTACCGGCTCCGCGAACACCACATCAACGGTCTTGCCAGACCCACTCACCCGGATATCACTAATGGCGCGATACGCAGCCGGGTCGACTGTCCCAGGGGTGGACACCATCCCACGCCACAAGTACACGAAATCCGCACCGGTGAGCGGACTGCCATCAGACCACTGGGCGGCCGGGTTGATCTGGTAACGCACCGTAGGCCGCTCCGCGTCTGGAACAAAGTCCGCGCTCTCCGCGACGTCGGAGTTAAGGAGCCACTCCCCCTCCGGCCCACGGACGAAAGGACTAGGAAGCGTTAGCTCCGCGATGTCATGCACCGTCGAGTTCTCATCCGCGGCAAGGTGCGGATTGAGCCCGTTGCGCAACGGCGACACCCCCACCCGGACTTCGGAGCGCGCCGCCGGGGCGGGTACCGGGGTCGAGGTGGTGGTTGTCTCCTCCTCCACGATCGGGGGCGGACCAGGGTTAGCGGTGCATGCGGAAAGGGCGAGGAGAAGGGGGATCGTGGATAAGCGAAGTGCTCCCTTCATGCTTACTTATTCAACTGCTTCGCACGAGAGCGGGCACGACCGCGTTCCGTGGCTCCGAGGATGAGCTTGCGCACGCGCATGACATTGGGGGTGACTTCGACACACTCATCGTCGTCACAGAACTCAATGGCTTCTTCCAGCGAGAGGGTCTTCGCCTTGGCCAGAGTCACCGTCGTATCAGCGGACGCCGCACGCATGTTGGTGAGCTTCTTCTCCTTGGTGATGTTGATGTCCATGTCCTCATCACGGCTGTTCGCGCCAACGACCATGCCCTCGTAGGTTTCCGCGCCGGGCTCGACGAAGAACTCGCCGCGGTCTGCGAGCTGTTGCAGCGCGTATGCGGTGACCTGGCCAGAGCGGTCGGCGACAAGCGAACCGGTCGGGCGGCCCTTGATCTCGCCGGCCCATGGGCGGTGCTCGATGGAGTAGGAGTTCGCAATACCGGCGCCATGGGTTTCGGTGAGGAAGGTGGTGCGGAAGCCGATGAGGCCACGGGACGGGACGTCGAATTCCATACGCACCCAGTCACCCGAACCGGCGTTGCCCATGGCGGTCATCTGGCCCTTGCGGCTGGCCATGAGCTGGGTGACGGCACCCTGGTGCTCAGTCGGGGTGTCGATGATCATGTGGTCATACGGCTCGTAGGTTTTGCCGTCGATCTCCTTTGTCACCACCTGCGGTTTGCCCACAGTGAGCTCGAAGCCTTCACGACGCATCGTCTCAATCAGCACCGTCAACGCCATTTCACCGCGGCCTTGGACTTCCCACGCATCCGGACGATCCGTGGGCAGCACCTTGATGGACACGTTGCCGATGAGCTCCTGGTCCAGACGCGCCTTGACCAGGCGGGCGGTGAGCTTGTCGCCGCCACCGCGGCCAGCCATCGGGGAGGTGTTCACACCGATGGTCATGGAAATTGCCGGGTCATCGATCTTGATGCGGTCCAGAGGCGCCACGTTGTCGGGGTCGCACAGAGAGTCACCGATCATGATTTCGTCGATGCCAGACACGGCAGCGATGTCGCCGGCCACGACCGCACCGGTCGCCGGGACACGCTCAAGCCCCTCGGTGACCAGCAGCTCCGCGATGCGGACGTTCTTGACGTGTTGCTCCCCGTCCTCGTCGTAGTGCACCCAGGCAACGTTGTCGCCCTTCTTCACAGAGCCACGGAACACGCGGATCAGAGCGATACGGCCCAGGAAAGAAGAGGAGTCCAGGTTGGTCACCTGCGCCTGGAAGGGGGCGTCGATGTCGGCGGAGGGTTCCGGCAGGACATCGTAGATGACGTCGAAAAGCGGCTGCAGGTCCTCGTTGGCTGGTAGTTCGCCGTCACCCGGGTTCTCCAGAGAGGCCCGGCCCGCACGGCCGGAGGTATAGAGCACCGGCAGCTCCAGCAGGTTTTCAGCGGCCTCGGCAGCCTCCGGGTCTTCCAGAGCCGCGCCGAGCTCCAGCAGCAGGTCCTGGGCTTCTTCCACAACCTCATCGATGCGTGCATCCGGGCGGTCCGTCTTGTTCACGCAGATGATCACCGGCTTCTTTGCCTCCAGGGCTTTGCCGAGGACGAAGCGGGTTTGTGGGAGGGGCCCCTCGGAGGCATCGATAAGCAGGACAACGCCATCAACCATGGAAAGGCCACGCTCGACCTCGCCACCGAAGTCCGCGTGGCCCGGGGTATCAATCACGTTGATCACCAGGTCACTGCCATCTTTGCCTGCACCTTGACGGCGGATGGCGGTGTTCTTCGCCAAAATGGTGATGCCACGCTCCGATTCAAGCTCACCGGAGTCCATAACACGGTCGCCGTGTTCGCCGTGATCACCGAAGACGCCGGACTGCTCCAGCATTGCGTTGACGAGGGTGGTTTTACCGTGGTCAACGTGGGCGACAATGGCTACATTGCGAAACTCTGGGTGCGACACGCGCTCTCCTTTTGCGTGGAATGTGCCTCCCGCTCGTGCGCGGGCAGGCCTTGAACGGTTAAACCCTACTCCGCCTTACCCTTATCCGCGATCTTTCGCACGGCTTCCACAACGCCGAACACAAGAAAACCTGTAATCAGACCCGCCACGAGTGACCCACCGGTGTCCACGAACCAGCCGGCTGCTCCCCCGCCGACGGCTTCCGCGCCGCGCTGCAGCACGTCGTGGGGCCAGTGCCACCCAATGACCTCGTGCAGACCGCGGATGATCAGGTGCCCGCCGACCCACAGCATGGCCACCGTGCCGATGATGCCAATCGCCTGCAACACGTACGGCATGCCTTTGACCAGGCCCCTGCCCACCGCCGGGGCGTGACCACGCTCAATCATGCCCAGTCCGATATCGTCGATCTTCACCAACAACGCCACCGCACCGTACACCGCCGCCGTAATGAACAGCGCCACGGCGACAAGGACAGCAAACTCCATCCACAACGGCTGGTCCGCTACCTCATCGAGGGAGATGATCATGATCTCCGCCGACAAGATCAGGTCCGTGGTCACTGCACGTTTGACCAGGGTGTCCTCATCCGCCTCGTCGCGGTTGACGGCACGGTCGGCTTGTTCTTCCGCATCATGCAGAAGCTTATCGACGATCTTCTCCGCCCCCTCAAAACACAAATACGCCCCACCCAGCATCAGGATGGGAACGAGTGCCCACGGAGCGACCGCGTTAAGCAGCAACGCAATCGGGAGAATAAAGATCAGTTTGTTGCGCAGCGAGCCCTTGGTGATCTTCCAGATCATCGGCAGCTCACGCGCCGGGGTCACGCCGGTGACGTACTGCGGGGTAACAGCAGCATCATCGATGACAACACCGGCGGCCTTAGCCGATGTTTTCGCTGTCATGGCCGCAACATCATCCGCGCTGGAGGCGGCGGTGCGGGCGATCAGGGCGACGTCGTCAAGCAGTGCAAGAAGGCCTCCGGCCATGAGCAAACCTTTCAGAGAGTGGTTTTGTCAGCGCAGTTTATGCGACTGGCATAAGTTCCACTTCCTCAGCCCACGTCAACTCGATGCCCTGGGCGCGAAGCCACTCCATCGCGTCATCGTCGTGGCGAGTAATTCCTTCCACTGCGTTGAGCGTGGCATCAATGGCCTTCTCCGCGTCTTCCGCGCTGATCAGGCCGGCGGAGGTAGCGGCGGCGAGCTCATCAATATCAAGCACATCAATCGCCTCCCCCTGCACCATCACCAGGTCAACATAGAGGTCGCGGGTGCGCCACACCTTGCCCTCAATGTCGATCTCCGCGATATCGAAGTAGTAGTCCTGCTCCGCTTCCACCCCCTCGCGGAAGTGGAAGATGTTGGCGCGCAGATTCAGCTTCGGCAGCAGCCAACTCTCGAGGTAGCCAAACTTCGGGTGGTTCGCCCCGCGCGCCATGTAGAGGCCAAAATCCGTGACCTTGAACGTGTCCACCTCACGGAGATACCCCTTCGGGTCCGTGTTGGTATTAGAGGTCATGTCAAATGTCTCCTGCTTCACCGGGTGAAGGTTCACAGTCATAGTGCCTCTCCTCTCGTGACCGTTGCTCATGGCTATTACTTGACTCGTGCCGCCAGTGCCGTGGGCGCGAACCCACAGCTCTTGCCACCCGTATTCACCGATCCGGCAACCACCGCGAGGATCGTGCCGGACCCAGTGTCCGCAACCCCGGACAGAGTTGCCGGTCCTGTTGGGTTAATCCCGTTGTTCTGAAGTGGCGTTACACCCGAACGGAAAGTGCCCAAGTTGACCCAATAAACGTTCATCTGGTCTTGCTCAGGAGCAGCTGCTTTTGTTCCCAGCGCAGTGAAGACGAACGTAGCCTGCCCCGCCTTCGGCGCCGGTGCCGGCAAAGCAGCAGGCCCTGGCACCGCGATCGCGGTGCCAGTGGAGGTCAGCCCCGGCCCCATGCAGTGCGGAGACACCGTGGGCCAGAAGGCTTGGCGGAATTGCGGTGCATTATCCGGAAGTGGCGGGCCGCCGACCTCACCGGTACCAGCTAAAAAAGCCAAGCCCTGCAACAGTGCGTCCCGCACCTGCGGCGGCACCCAGGGCTGGTTGGCAAAGTCGGTGACAGCACGCTGGACATCGGGCATCGGCTGACCGAGGGGACCAACGATATGGGGCACCTGGATATGAGGCAGCGATGAAATTCCCGGCGCGGGCTGCGCATTAGCCAAAGGAATGGCCGGCGCAATGGTGCCCACGGATGCAATGGCCATGAGACCAGTGGCAGTGAGAGCAGAAATACGGGATGTGCGGGGACGCTTCAGCATCATCTACAAGACATTCCTTTGCGTTGGTACAATAACGCGTTAACTTGAACAACTTTAGTCACATTAGAAACAATTGCAACACGTTTGGTGATTGTGTATCCCTCGGGGCGCTGTCAGTCAGTGGCGCGTCGGGCTAAAGTAGTGCCTCATGGAGCCTACGCCTCGATATCCACTCACCCCCACCACGTTGGGCGATGGTGCGAACGTGCGCGTGGGCAACCTCGTGCAGGCAACTCTTTTTGATCATATCTCCACTGTCGCCGGCTCCGAGCACAATCTTGCCACCTCTGTGGAACTCGAGCCGCATGCACTCACTGGCACGTGGCGGGTGCGCTGGCCCCTAGCTTTCGGTGCGATCATCGGGGAGATCGACGCGGCCACACGCGCGGACTATCCCCTCGTGGATGTCATCCATGAGTGCGGCTTCATCCCTGCTGCACAAGCCTCGTTTGAGCTTGACCGCATCACGGGGATCTACGATGTCATCGTCCATCTCGCCCTCCCCGAGTTTGTGGTGCCGCGTAACAATCCGGTAGACGGCGCTATGGTGTTGCCCTCGGGAAGTGGCGGTGTCCATGAGCGTTTGCCGGTAGACGTGACGGCGGGTGATTACACCGAGGCGGAGACGAAGCGTTTGTCCCCCGGCCAATGGTTGGTGGGGCTGAACATCCATGAAAACACTGTTGTGGTCACCTGCGATGGACGCGTCCTGGGTGCTCTCGGTGAAAGGGATAGCGGTGAGGTCAGGGCCTTGCTCGAGATGCTTATCGACGATCCCGCCCCCGTTCTCGCCCGCGCCATGGCCAAAGACGGCACCGTAACTTTGGATATTGCCCGCCAATCCACAGTGCAGGCAATGCGGAATCTTCCCACGCTCCCCGTGTCTGAGATGCCCCAGCCGAATTCCTTCCAGGTTTTTGAGTTTGGGGACGGAACCGTTGCGGTGACTGTGGATAGTTCAGTGGCAGTCGACCCGGACGACCAGCCCATTCCAGCAGGTAACGCGCGTACTGTGATCCTCCCCGACACGATCTCAGAGCCACCTACCAAGCCTATCGACGAAACCCCAACCGAGCCCTTCCCAGCCCCCATCGGCTTCACCCCACCCTCCCACGATTCCGTGGCTAGTGAGAATAATTACTTGTCGGAAGTGGAGAAGGTCCGCGTACGCCGCGCCCAACGCGACGAACTCTTGCGGAAGAGAGTCGAGCAAATGTTAAGCGCCCAATCTGAGCCCGAATCCGAGCCTGAGCCTGTGACCACCCCTGAGGAAGAAACCAGCACATACACCGGACGACACCGTAAACCTGATTAATCAGGTGATTCATTCGGCTTGTGGTTAGAGTGTCTCCAGAAAACTCTCCCCTCAAAAAAGAAACGAGCTGTCCCCACTATGACGCAGCGCCCGCACACACCACTATCCCGTTTGGCGGGAACCGCCCTTACCGTCGCGCTTTGCGCCAGCGCGGTGAGCACCCCGGCAGCTGAGGCCCAAAGTTCAGACCTCGGGCAGCTGAGTTCCGGCAGGTTAAGTTCCGGCAGCTCGGGCTTCCCAGGCAGCTCCGCTCCCCACCAGCCGAATGGCACGCCGAAGACGATCAGTGAAGGTCTCACCGTCAAACTCATCGGTGACCTGCTGGGGAGGCACCAACACGTCGTTGGTCTTGGCGCCGTGGACCTGGGCATCATGGTGCCACTGGGAATTGGGGAGGAAATGGGACAACAGTTCGGCGTCATCTTCGGAGATTCCTTTACCGGAAACGGCTTCGGCCAAGGCGATTGGCTCAGCCCCGTCGGTGTCCGCGCTGTGCGCGATGAAAACGGCCGCATTCGCTTCATCGCCCCGCTTAACCGCGGCGATAAGGTCGAGCAACTCGTCGATTACCGCCACGACAACGGCCTCACCCTGATTCCATCCGATGTGATCAACCTAGGCGGACCCCTGTACATGCAAGGCATGTGGAACCGGGGCATCGGCAATGTGCTGCAGACGGAGATCTGGAGGTCGGTGGACGGGGGTGCGAGGTGGACGTCGATAAGCAAAAGCCCCGCGAACCACCTTGATGGGATGGGCAACCTGATCAGCTGGGAGATGGGGCCAGACGGGTTCATCTACGTGGTGTCGTCTGAATTTAAGCGCAACCACCCGGTGTATCTGTCCCGGTTCCGCGAGGCTGATATTGCCAACCCGACGCGGTGGGAGCGATTCAACCCGCGCACTGGGACGTGGGGCGGGGACCTGGTGCCGATTTTGAGCAACAACGTGCGTGCTGGCGAGATGTCCCTGCGTTACATCCAGGGCCACTGGGTGCTGGCAATGTTCAACGAGCAGACCGCGTCGATTGAAGTGCGCATCTCCCCCACTATCGCGACCGATTGGAACGCGATCTCACCTGCGCACGCCGTTGTTGCGGGGTCCCGCGGCTGGTTGGGAACGCAAAATGAGAATAACTTCACACAACTCTATGGTGGCTACATAGTGCCCGGCTCCACTCTGGACAACCTTGACCTCGTGGTGTCTCAATGGAACACATCGAATAATTCGCGCTACATGGCTACGCAATTCAACGTGAAGGGGCTGGACACCTTCTTTGGCATCACACCCGCCGCGCCGCACGAGGTAGGCAATCAGGACAGCGTCAACACTATTGAGGAGCCAGTCACGCCAGACGTTGAAGCGAAACTCAGCGAGGAGCGGGCCGTGGAGGAGGCTGCGGACGTGGTCTAGGCGCCCTCCGCTTCCTCCCCCTCGTATTCATGCACGATGCGCGTGGACACATCCCGGATCTCCTTGAGCGCCTCGTAAAAACGTCCCATCTCATTCCACACGCCGTCCTCCGACAGCACGCCGTAGGGTGCACGTGGGAACTTTTCCATGTCCTCGCCCCACTGCGACTCGTAATACTCGATGAGGAGCCTTAGCGACGCCCAATCTTGCGCCAGTCGCTCGCCCGTGCCTTCCCAGTGGTCGTTCGCACGGGTGATGTGAGCCAGGCGGGAGTCGGCCTGTTTGATGCGCTCGGGGACGTTCTCAGAAGTCATAGCTGCACGATACCTGCAGAATGTTTTTCGCTTCCTAAGTGTGAAAACAGGACTACCATGGGACGTGCCTGATTATTCGTCACCCAAAGGAGGACACCATGGCAACTGGTAACGACAAAGGACCAAACCCATACGTCGTCGACATTGAGAAGGCGACCCTGGACAACGAGGCTTTCCGTGACACCCTGTGGACCGGTGAGAACCTCCAGCTCACCGTCATGACGATCCCGCCGGGCGGCGAGATCGGTGCTGAGATTCACGGTGGCCACGACCAGTTCCTGCGCCTCGAAGCTGGTGAGCTCCGCGCCATGATCGGCGCCAGCGAGGACGACCTGGAAGTTGACCAGGTTGTCGGCCCTGACTGGGCGGCATTCGTTCCGTCTGGCAAGTGGCACAACTTCACCAACGAAGGCTCTGTTCCAGCGAAACTGTACTCCATCTACGCTCCGCCAGAGCACAAGCCGGGCACCCGCCACGAGACCAAGGCGGACGCTGACAGCGACCCGCAGGAGACTGATGGCGTGTAAACACCCCGTCCTGATCGCACTCTGATTCAACCGGCCCGCAACATGTGGGCCGGTTTTTCATTGAAGTGTCACGTCAGATTCACTCCCGTGACACCTTGCGTTCTTAGCGTCTGTGGTTGACCTGCATCCCCTAGGCACAAGGTTTTCCGCATGAGCTTCCGTTCCCTGCGCGCCACCGTTGCCACCGCGACGATCAGCGCCCTGTCCGTCACTGCACTGACCGTCCCCGTGGCGTCGGCCGACGAGGACACTGCCAAGATCTCCATTTCCAACATCACCGACTTCCACGGTCGTTTCAAGTACGCCGAGGATGTCCGCAATCCTGCGAATTCGGTTCCCGGAGCAGAGCGCCTCAAGTGCGCTATTGATAAGGAAGCGGAGCCGTTTGGTGGCGCACACATCTTCACGTCTTCCGGCGACAACATCGGCGCCAGCCCGTTCGAAGCAATGCTGCTTGATGATGCCCCTACCATCGACGTCCTCAATTCCATGAACCTCGAGGTCTCCGCAGTGGGTAACCACGAATTCGACAAGGGCGCCGCCGACCTGTCGGACCGTGTGATCCCCAACGCTTCGTTTTCATACCTGGCCGCAAACGCTGAAACCGTCAAGGGCACCGCGCCGTATGAGATGAAGGAGCTCGACGGCGTGAAGGTGGCCTTCATCGGCACCGTCACCGCTGATATGCCGAACTTGGTGAGTCCCGACGGCATCGCGGGCATAACCTGGAGTGACCCGGTAGAAACCACCAACGCTGTGGCCAAGAAGATTAAGGAGTCCGGCGAGGCAGACGTCGTCGTGGCGCTGGTCCACGCAGGCGACATCAGCCCAGACAAGTTCCAGAACGTCGACGTCGCATTCCTCGGCCACACCCATGCCTACGTCAACCCCACTGGAACTGACACCCCGGTAGTCCTGCAGGCTGGCCAGTACTCCCAAGGTTTCGCCAACGTCGATCTGAGCATCGACCGCGCGACAAAGAAGGTGACGGTGGATGAGGCAAAGGTCGTCGATAATGCAACGATCCTTGCGTGCAATACGAAGTACCCGGAGATCGCCGCCATCGTCGATGCAGCTGAAGCAGAGGCAAAGACGGAGGGGGAGAAGTTGGTTGCCACCATCGACCAGGCCTTCACTCGCGGTAGAAACGAGGGCAAAGACTCCGGTTCCAACCGTGGTGTGGAGTCCTCCCTCAACAACCTTCTGGCTGAAGCTGCCAAGTGGTCGATCGCGGCGAACTCCAGCGTCACACCTGACATCGGTGTGATGAACGCTGGCGGCGTGCGGGACGACTTGGCAGCCGGGGACATCACCTACCAGCAGGCCTTCTCCGTTCAGCCCTTCGGCAACGAGAACTCTTACAAAACCATCAAAGGCGCGGATTTCAAGGAAGCCCTCGAGCAGCAGTGGAAGCCAGGAGCAGACCGCCCACGCCTGGCACTCGGCCTGTCCAACAACGTGTCCTACACCTACAACCCGGACGCGGAGCACGGCAACCGCATCACATCGGTGAACATCGACGGCAAGCCTCTGGACCCGGCGAAGGACTACATCATTGCTGGCTCCACCTTCCTCCTCAGCGGCGGCGATAGCTTCGACGCTTTTAAGAAGGGATCCCCGATGACCAACATCGGCCTCGTGGACGTGGATGCTTTCATCCAGTACCTCAAGAGCGACGAAGCGAAGACACCGCGTGGACAGTCTGCCGTGGGTGTCAAGGTAGACGAGCCACTCAAGGCCGGTGAGGACAACACCATCAGCCTGAGCTCCCTCATCTACACCCAGGATGACACCGCCACCACTGTCACCGTGGCCCTCGAAGACGCAGACGGAAAGAAACTGACGGAGGCCTCCTCCACCATCGACGCAGACCTTGGCGCACCAGGACTCGGCGAAGCTGGCAAGGCCACCGTCACCCTGGCTGTCCCCGCCGACGCTCCTGCCGATGCCCGTTTGCGCATCACCACCGATGCCAAGACCAACGTGTTCCTCCCGGTGAAGACCACCAGCGCTGGCTCCGGCCAGGACACCCCGGGCGAAGGATCCTCCCCTGCGGCCAAGGGCGTGCTCGGTTTCTTCGGCGCGCTGGCTGCAATCGCTGCGCTGATCGGTGGCCTCTTCTTCTTCAACCCGCACTTCGCAGAGGAGATACAGAAGCAGATCAAGGCACTGCTGCCTTAAATCTGCTGCGGGGCCAGCCCTGGCCCCGCACGCACCACTCGACTCCCGCCCTCAAAGGGGGTACATTTCCCCCGTCAGACCCCGCTGGCAGGTAACAGCGGCAGCAAGGAGTGAGTGTGACGCAGACAAACAACCCGTGGCCGGCGCTGTGGTCAATGATGCTGGGATTTTTCATCATCCTCGTTGACTCCACGATCGTGGCGGTGGCCATCCCGGCTATCGCCACTGATCTAAACGCCAGCTATAACGAGGTCATCTGGGTCAACAGCTCCTACCTGCTGGCGTACGCGGTGCCACTGCTTATCACCGGCAGGTTGGGCGACCGCTTCGGCCCGAAGATCCTCTACATGTTGGGCCTCGCAGTATTCACGTTAGCCTCTCTCGCGTGTGGCCTGGCAGGCACGGTGGAACTGCTCATCATTGCGCGCGCGTTCCAGGGCCTCGGCGGGGCGATGCTGTCGCCACAGACAATGTCAGTGATGATCCGCACGTTCCCGCCGATGCAACGTGGCACAGCCATGGGCGTGTGGGGCGCCACCGCGGGCGTGGCCACGGTCATCGGCCCTCTCCTCGGTGGGTTCGTGGTTGATCTTGGTGGCTGGGAATGGATCTTCATTATTAATGTGCCAGTGGGCATCATCGGCCTCTTCCTCGCGGCCAAGCACGTGCCCACTCTCCCGCTCACTGCGCGCCGCCTGGACTGGCTCGGCGTCGCTATGTCCGCAACGGGCATGTTCTGCCTGATCTTCGGCATCCAGGAAGGCAGGGCGCTGAGCTGGGACTACCGCGCGCTCGGTCTGATCATCGCGGGCGTGCTTATGCTCGGCGTATTCATGGTGTGGCAATCACGCACCACACGCGATCAACTCGTTCCCCTTTCGCTTTTCCGCGACCGCAACTTCACCCTCGCCTCCCTCACCATCGCCTGCGTCGGCTTCGCAGTGTCTACCTTTGCCATCCCGTGGATGATTTATGTGCAAAAGGTCCAAGGGCTCACGCCAACCCAGGCGGCGTTGTTGATCTTGCCGTCGGGGGTGGTGTCGGGGGCATTGTCATCGCATGTAGGCAAGCTCACGAACACAAAGGACCCGAAGCCAATTGCCATCTGCGGAATCGCAGTAACGGCAGCAAGCATTGGGGCGGCTGCGGCGATCACCCACCCGAGCATTGCTCCGAACTGGATGCTGCTGATTTCCGTGTTCTATGGCCTGGGCAATTCCATGATGTGGGGGCCACTCTCCATGATTGCCACGCGAAACCTCAATCCAGCCTTGGCCGGGGCGGGTTCAAGTATTTACAACACCCTGCGGCAAGTAGGTGCGGTGATTGGTTCGGCAGCGATCGCAGCGCTGATGTCGGCGCAGGTCGCACGAGAACCTCTCGCGGTGGCGATGAGCCACTCGCTTCTTCTGCCCGCCAGCGTGTTGGCAGTGGGCGTCGTGGTGGCGTTCTTTTTTGCTCAGACGCGGACGTGGAGCGATAACTCCTAGAACCTGATTTTTCCACAAAAGTGTATAAAATTCTTTGATTCGCGCATGAGCCACACCGGTTCTGGGCTAGGGTCTACGTCATTCCGCGATGAAGGCGGTAGACCACGAACCGGAAGGCTCACTCATGTTCAAACGCACATTTTCCCGTGCCGTGACCGCCACTGTTGCGGCGGCAACCCTGGCTTTGGCCGGCTGCTCCAACGATTCCAGCGGCTCCAGCGATAATGCTGGTGGCAAGGACGGCTCCTACACCATTGGCATCAACCAACTGGTCCAGCACCCCGCTCTCGACGCTGCAACCGCAGGCTTCAAAGAAGCCTTCGAAGATGCCGGCATCGAGGTCACGTGGGATGAGCAAAACGCTAACGGCGAGCAGTCCACCGCACTGACTATCTCCCAACAGTTTGCTAACTCCAACCTGGACGCTGTCCTGGCAGTGGCAACCCCAGCTGCGCAGGCAGTTGTGCAGAACATCGCGGACGCACCGGTACTGTTCACCGCTGTGACTGACCCGGTGGAAGCGCAGCTCGTGGACTCCATGGACGCACCGGGCAGCAACGTCACCGGCACGTCGGACGAGACGCCGCTGGATGAACAGTTCAACCTCATCTCCCAGCTGGTGCCGGAGACCCAGAAGGTCGGCATCGTGTACTCCTCAGGTGAGGTCAACTCTGAAATCCAGGTGAAGGCCGCTCAGGAAGAGGCTAAGAAGCGCGGTTGGGAGATTGTCACCCAGACCGTGACTTCCGTCAACGAGATCCCGCAGGCTGTTGAAGCGATCGGCGATGTGGATGCGTTCTACGTGCCCACGGACAACATGGTTGTCTCCGGCATCTCCTCCCTCGTCCAGGCTGCTGAAGCAAAGCAGATCCCGGTGATCGGCGCTGAGGCCGGCACCGTAGAAGGCGGCGCAGTGGCCACCATCGGCATTGACTACAAGGAGCTGGGCAAGCAGACCGGCGAGATGGCCATCCGCATCCTGCGTGACGGCGAAGACCCGGCCAAGATGCCTGTTGAGAAGGCTGTGAAGTACAGCTACGTCATTAACGAGGACGCTGCAAAGGCCCAGGGTGTCACCATTCCGCAGGAGATTAAGGACCAGGCTGAGACTGTATGATCGGCGCACTTGAACTAGGCATCCTTTATGGGGTTATGGCACTTGGTGTCTACCTCACCTTCAGGGTCCTCAATTTCGCCGACCTGACCGTCGACGGAAGTTTCACTACCGGTGGCGGTACAGCCGCAGTGCTCATCGTTGCTGGCTGGAATCCATTTGCAGCCACGGCGATGGGTTTTGTCGTTGGTTTCGCTGCCGGCATCATCACCGGTTTGCTGCACACCAAGGGCGGTATCGACGGCCTGCTGGCCGGTATCCTCACTCAAATCGGCCTGTGGTCCATCAACCTGCGCATCATGGGTGGGGCGAACCTGCCACTGCTGCGCCAAGACACGGTGTTCACTACCCTGCGTGACGCCAAGATCATGGGCACATGGGGTGGTGTTGGGCTGCTGGCCGCCATCGTCGTCGTCCTGGCTTTGATTGTGTACTGGTTCCTCAAAACGGACCTCGGTCTGGCCATCCGCGCAACAGGCGACAATGACCCGATGATCACATCCTTCGGTGTGAACACCGACAACACGAAGATTCTGGCGTTGGCTCTGTCCAACGGCCTCGTTGGTACTGCCGGCGCTCTCGTAGCGCAGTACCAGGGCTTCGCCGATATCTCCATGGGTATCGGCCTCATCGTCGTGGGTCTTGCGTCTGTCATCGTTGGCCAGGCCGTCATCGGCCAGTCCCGCCTGCTGCAGGCCATTCTCGCCGTCGTGGTTGGCGCGGTGCTCTACCGCCTCATCATCTTCGCGGCGCTCCAGGTCGGCCTGAACCCGAATGACATGAAGCTCGTCTCCGCCGTCCTCGTTGTGCTGGCACTGCTGCTGCCCAAGCTTCAGGCGATGGGTAAGGGTGTGGGTAAGGCGGGGAAGAAGACGTCGATAAGCGAAAAGAAGGCTACTCATGCTTGAGATTAATCACATACACAAGACCTTCTTCCCGGGAACCGTCAATGAGCGCGTGGCGCTGGACGGGGTGGACCTGACACTCGCTGAGGGCGATTTCGTGTCCATCATCGGCTCCAACGGTGCGGGTAAGTCGACGCTGCTCAACCTCGTGTCGGGCCGCCTGCGCCCGGACAGCGGCACGGTGCGCGTGGACAGCAAGGATGTCACGCGCATGAAGGAGCACCAGCGCGCTGCATCGATCGCGCGTGTGTTCCAGGACCCGCTCGCCGGCACTGCGCCGAACCTGACTATCGAGGAGAACCTGTCGCTCGCGTATCTACGGGGCAAAGGTCGCGGCCTGGGCCCTGCACTCACGGAGAAGCGCCGCACCTTCTTCAAAGAGCAGCTGGCCACACTCGAACTCGGCCTGGAGGATCGCCTCACGCACAAAGTTGGGCTTCTCTCCGGCGGTCAGCGCCAGGCACTGTCGCTGCTCATGGCCGGGTTCACTCAACCCAAAGTCATGCTTCTCGACGAGCACACCGCCGCCCTCGACCCCGGCCGCGCCGCCCTGGTGACCGAGCTGACCCAGCGCCTCGTCGAAGACGGTGGCCTGACCACCCTCATGGTCACCCACAACATGGAGCAGGCGCTCCGCGTGGGAAACCGGCTGGTCATGATGCACGAAGGGCGAATCGTCTACGAGGCCGATGAGGCCCTGAAGAAGACGCTCACGGTGCGCGACTTGCTGCAGGAGTTTGCCAACATCAAGGGCGCAACGCTGTCGGACAAGGCGTTCCTGGGCTAACTCCTCTCCATCGGGCTGCGCGCGCTGAGCGGCCCGATGGGCAATCGCAATTATTTTGTGATTCCGCCCACACAGCCCGTTTTTTAGTTTTAGGGTTGAACGCATGTGGAACCCATTTGCAAAGCCCTTTCATGAAGACCTCAGTGAGGTCCCGTATGTCAAGCCCGCTGACTTTGTGGCGGATGCGAAGCAGCGCCCAGCTGCATTCATCACCGGTGGCGCCTCCGGCATTGGTAAGGCAACGGCGCAGCGCCTGCTCAACCTTGGGTGGACCGTTGGCTCCTACGACGTGCAGGACACCACGTGGGGCACGGATGATATTCCGGAAGGCCAGCTCATCTCCGGCCACCTCGATGTAGCGGACCGCGCTAACTGGGATAAGGCACTGGCAGAATTCACCGCACAGACCGGTGGCCGCCTGGACTTCCTGTTCAACAACGCCGGCATCATCATCGATGGCCTGCTAGTTGATCAGCCAGAGGACAAGATCCGTAAGATCCTGGACATTAACTGCCTTGGCGTCACCTTCGGCGCACAGGCGGCATACCCCTACCTGAAGGCGACGAAGGGCGCGGTGTTGATCTCCATGTCCTCGGCATCTGCCATCTTTGGCCAGCCTGAAATTTCTACCTACTCCGCCACGAAGTTCTACGTCAACGGCATCACCGAGGCTCTGTCCGTGGAATGGGGCAAGGACGATATCCGCGTCCACGACATGATGCCACTGTGGGCCGCCACCCAAGTGGCTAATGTGAATGCGCAGTCCGTGAAGAACATGGGTGTCAACCTCACCCCCGGCGACATCGCAGATGAGACCATCAAGGTGCTCTACTCCAAGCAGCCGTGGATCAAGTACGTCCAGCACCACGCGGTGAGCCTGCCAGATCGCCTGCTGAAGTGGATGCGCAAGCCGTTCCCGGATCCTTTGGCGCATGTAGCTGTGCGCATCGCGTCCGTCTGGTAGATAGCGCGCAGGACGCCACGCTTATCTGCTGATGCGCGTATCTGCTGATGCGCGACAAGTTCACGCAATATTGTGGTGGATATCGGCAGCGCCCTGTGCGATCTCAAGGCTGCGAACTTTGATCTGCCACCCCAGAATGTGTCACCGCCAGGCGACGGTGCCGAACTCGGAACTGCCGTCCGCGTCCTAAAATGGTCCACATGACCGTCACCAGCAAAGACCAAGTCCAGGAGACCCGGTGGGTCGCCGACCGTGGTGAACGCCCACTCGTGCGCGGCTGGGCGCACCTTTTCGCGGCGCAGGTAGCGACGATCGCGGCGACTGTCCTGATCACTTTCTCCTGGATGACGCGCCCATGGTGGGAAGCGCTAGGCGTAACCATCTACGGGCTCGGTTTGACTGCCCTGTTCACGGTGTCGGCAACCTACCACCGTTTCCCCTGGCGTACGCAGCGTGGTGTCGAATCCTGGCGGCGTGCGGATCACGCCATGATCGCCGTTTTCATCGCCTCCACGTACACCCCGCTGTGCCTCATCGCGCTGCCCCCGAAGATGGCAGCTATCACGCTTACCGTGGCGTGGGGTGGTGCGCTGGCCAACATGGCGTTGAAGCTGTTCTGGATCAACCACCCACGGTGGCTTTCCCCCGTCATCTACGTCGGGTTGGGGTGGATTGTTATTCCGCTCATTCCCACGCTCTTGCGCTCCGGCAACGCGGCGGTGCTGTGGCTTCTGTTCGCGGGCGGTGTGCTGTACACCCTCGGCGCCGCTATTTACGGCTTCAAATGGCCAGGCCGTCAAGCGCGCTATTACGGCTACCACGAGCACTTCCACACGCTGACCATCGTCGCCGCCGTGATCCACTGTGTGGCGATCTGGCTGCTGGTCGCCTAAACACCCATCATCAGCGCACAAGAAAACCGTGGCTCCGATGAACGAAAACCACGGCTTACTTCCAGCTCCAGCTAAGCGCTCCAGTGATTAGCTGCGGGAAAACACCGACTCCAGTGGCTCTTCACCTTCGCGGATCTCACGTTCGTATTCTTTGCGCTGACGCTCGTTCTCGTTCGGGTCCTGGATGTGCAGGGCCTTGCGGCGAGCGTCGTAGATCACGATGGACGCCCCTACCGCCACCAGTCCCGCGACAACGAGGACGGTGAAGGCGAGCCAGAACGTGCCGTCGTAAATGCCATCGACAGAGCGAACGAACAGGTTGCGTGCATGGCTCATCGGGTGCAGTGGGTTCAGGGCTGCGAGCGGTCCCGGCAGGGTGGACAGCGGCCACACGGCACCGGCCACAAACAGACCCATGGCAAAGAATCCGACGTTGAACAGAGCACCGATGACGCGTCCGAAGAGGATGCGGAAGAACTGGAAGATGGATGTGCCTGCCGCATCGATGATCAGCAGTGCGAGGATGGCCACGATCCAACTACTCGGGCGCCAACCCAGGGAGGCAGACACGAAGGCGAGCAGCGCAGTCAGACCCACGTTGATACCGAACATGCGGACCCACGCGCTCATCACCGGGCCAACCGGGCCAGACGCCTTGTGGCGGCGTCCAATCGCGTGCGGCAATAGAATCGAGACAACCGCCATGAGCAGGAAGTTGATCACAATAAGGCCGAGGATGGAGAAACCGCTGGACGGCTTCTTCACGGTCGGGTCAGCCGGGTCAACAACAACCTGCGTCGGGTGAAGGTTTGCTTCCTGGAACAGGATCGGCACAGCGATCTGTTCGGAGGAGGCATCAAGGGACTTCACTGCGGGTGCTTGCTTCGCACCGTCGCCCAGTTTGGTGGACAGTTCCTCCGAACCGTCCTTCAGACGGCCGATGCCGTCACCGAGCTGCGCACCACCATCGGCGAGCTGGCCGGTGCCGTCGACGAGGCGCCCCGTGCCGTCGTTAAGCTGATTCGCGCCATCCTTCAACGTGTCCGTACCTTCGGCGAGGCGACTAGCACCATCCACCAGACGGTTCAGACCATTGCGGTACGGCATGTTCGGGTCAGACAAGTTGGCATGAAGCTCACCGGTACCCGCGCTCAGGCGCCGGAGGTCATTCACCACGTTGGTATCACTACCAGGCATGATACGACCGAGGGAGCTTTCAATCTTGTCCGCCTGCTCATGCATGCCGACGGAGCGCAGCGTATCAATGACCGGGCGCAGCTGCCCAGCGGCCCCTTCTACTCCCTCCAGCACGGGGATGAGCATGCCGGTAAGCTTGTTCACGCCTTCGTCGATCTGACGAGCACCGTCTGCCAGGCGGTCAGTACCGTCACTGAGCTGGTTCAGACCGTCCTTGAGTTGGTATGCGCCATCATTGAGTTCACCGGTGCCGGAAACAAGGCGGGTGGTGCCGTCGTGGAGCTGATTCGCGCCGTCGTCAAGCTGATTGATGCCGTCGATCGCGCGGCCGGCGCCGTCTTTGAGCTGCCCCACGCCGGCATCAAGCTGCTTCGAACCGTCAGCTGCAGCGCGAATGCCGTCACCCAGCTGATTAATGCCGGACAGAACCTGCTCCGCGTAGGTCTTGGCCACCTGCGAAGCAACTTCAGTCTGAATCTTCGGAACAAGGCCCGAGGTCAGGACGGCACCGTTCGTGCCGTTGTAATCGTTGTAGTCAATGAGGATCTCTGCCTGCTTCGGCTCCGGATCGATCACGGTCACAACGTTTTCAGAGAAATCCTCCGGAATCGTCACCGTGAACAGGTACTTGCCCTTCAGCAGGCCATCACGGGCCTCCTCCGCGGAGACCTGCGTGAAGTCAAGGTAGTCACGGGAGGTCAAGCCTTTTGCCACGTCGTCGCCGAATTTCTCCAGCCCGGCGCCCTCACCACGGTCCACCCCCTTGTCTTCATTGACCACGGCGAGGCGCGTCTGCGGCACGGACCCAGTCGGATCCCACATGGCCCACATGAACAAGCCCGAGAACAGCAAGGGGACTACGAGAGCCAGGATGATAAGTGTTCGCGCCGTCGTGGAGAAAGGCCGCCACATGAGGAGGCGTTCCAGGCGATTCATATCCCCAGCCTCAACAGTTGAATCCTGGGAAGCGTTGTCGCCCTCAGGGATGACTGCGGTGCTCAAACGATTACCTCTTTCCTGCCAACACCTTGCCATCATGTGCAACAGCACACTCACCACAAGGACGTGATCCAAATTACTTTGTAGAGGAATATAGTATGCGGACGCGAAGAATTACGAAGTATCGGATGAAAAATTTTCAGCTTCCATAGATTTTTTCGGTGGCTCACCCCTTAATTGGCCCTTCCCGCAGCTCACCGCCGTTTTAAACGGCTTCGAAGCTTATCGGCGCCCCCAACATCCACCAAGCCACCGCCCACCCCCACACCAAACCGGAAACAAATTACATTCAGACCAACGAGATTAGCTACCAAAGCAAGTTAAACGGGCACACCAACACGAGCAACGGGAAGGAACCTTAGCTGGGAATACGCGTCGCACACACCCGTTCAACTCGTCTTTTTAGCGACTTATCTGGCACGTCCCCTCCCCTGATTCTGCGCATCCAAAGTCGGCGGTAGTCTTGGCGGAAACGACTCGTAATGATTAATATGTGCGAAATAAGAATCAAACACTAAAGGAATAAAAAGGGGGGAATGATGAGCAAATATCGCAGAGGCGAACACGCACTCGCAATTTATTTGTCCTCAATCACCGGCTTCGTAGACACGATCGGCTTCTTGTACCTGGGCGGATACTTTCTGTCATTCATGTCGGGCAACACCACGCGCCTGACCGCGGCAGTCAACGCAGGCAAATGGGATGTGGTGTCCATCGCCGGCAGCGTCATGATCACATTCCTCGTAGGTGTGGCCGTCGGCGCTTTGATTAGTCAGCTTGGCCACCGGCACCTACCCCCCACCAGAACGCGGGAAGCCGTGCTGCTGTTCATCTGCGCAATGTCTGGTGTTTCCTCACTATTCCTGGCACTTGGGCACGAGCGACTATCGGTTTACTTCCTCGCTTTCACCGTTGGCGCAATGAACTCCACCTTTGAACGTGATGGTGAAGTCACCATTTCCCTCACTTATACGACTGGCACCCTGGTGAAGATGTCTCAACGCTTCGTTGGTGCGTTCTTCGGCGGGCCTCACAGCGCCTGGCTGATCAATTTTGCGCTCTGGTTCTCCCTCGCATGTGGCGCACTGCTTGGCGGTCGCTGCTACGTGGTGTTTGGCTTGAAGTCCGTGTGGGTTGTCACCGGCTTGCTTTGCGCCGGAACCGCTGTGGCGATATTCAACCGTCACCGCAGACGTGTTCGCGGGTTGCCCGTCTAATTACTTCCCCAGTTCCTTGCGGCGTTTGTGCTCAATGCGCAAGCGCTCAGCGCGAGACAATCCTTCGTCCTCGATGATCTTGTCGAGGACTTCGTCTTCTTCACCACTAATCCCGTAGAACTCGTACAGCCCCCACGTTGCCAAGCCGGCAATGGGAAATACCACCCAGAAATAATCCCAATCGAACGCGAAAAGCCCTACAAAAAACACCGCTATCGTGACCGACCAAATAAGGCCGAGCGCACGATCCAGCTTCCTTTTTCGCTCCAGCATGTCATCGAGTTCGCCTGTGCTGATCTGAGCCTTCTGGCCATCTTCCGCATCCGGCAAATCCCCAAACAGTTTTGCTACATCCGCGCGGGTCCGTGCGACTGCTGCTCGTGCTGTGCGCTCCTCAAATTCCTCAACGTTCAAGTAGCCGTTGGCAAAATGCTGCCCGAGTTGGTCAAGCGCGGCCGTCCGTTCGGAGTCGCCTACACGGACCTCGGACGGATCGAATTGTGATGTCATATCGCTCAAACCTTCCTCTACACGGTTCGCTACAGAACGGATAGGTCTGCAATCGTACCTGCCCCGCTCCCTTTCTACTGTGCCAAAAGTACAGTGGACGGCATGAAAGACCTGACCATCGCTCCCGGCCCGGGGATCCCCGACGGTGTCATCATCGCCGCCGCCGACCTGACGGAACGCTTCTCCAGGTCATCGGGTCCGGGCGGCCAGGGTGTGAACACGACGGACAGTAAAGTTCAGCTCTCCCTCGACATCGCAACGTGCGCATCGCTTTCCGACGCACACCGTCGCCGCGTCCTCCACAACCTCCGCCGCCGCCTCAACGGCACTGTACTCACCGTCTCCGTGTCCACACAGCGGTCCCAAGCCCGCAACCGCGCGGAGGCTCGTGACCGCATGGCTGCCCTGCTGAGAGGAGCGCTCGCCCCGCCTCCTCCCCCGCGACGCAAAACGAAACCGACGCAGGGCGCGATGAGGCGCCGTCGTGAAGCGAAAAAGAGGCGCTCAGAACTCAAATCCTTGAGGCGACGCCCCGACCTTCCTTAATGCCCCACGAGCACGACCCGCTACAGTGTCGCTGTCACAACAATCAATAGGCATGGAGGCCACGGTTGCGTCATTTCAGTCCACTCTTCACCATGAGGCCTGCACAACGCGACCACATTCCGGCTTTCCGAACCGCACTCGGCGTGGCCATACCGATGTTCACGCTGTTAGCGCTCGGTCGACTCGATCTTGCAATTTACGCAAACTTCGGCGCCTTCACCGGCGTGTACGGTCGCCACACCACGCGCAAGACCCGTCTGAAGCACCACATCCTCTCTGGCGTAGCGCTCACCCTCATGGTTACTCTCGGCGCGACCATCGCATGGTTCGGTGTCAGCCCGTGGATCCTGATGATCGTAACGGCTTTTGCATCGTCGATTTGGGCGACGATTGCACTAGCTACAGATATGAAGCCAACAGGGTCCGTGTTTATCATCTTCTCCATCGCTGCTGTCGGTTCCTTGAGCAACCCCGTTCATCCCCTGCTCGCCTGCGCCATCGCGGGTGGCGCGGCTCTGGTGAGTCTCCTACTAGGGCAAGTTTCCCACCTCATCGGTGAAGGTCCCGGCGGAGATGCGAAAGAAGATGAGGTCCCCACCCGCGCCCCTGACGCCGGCCGAGTACCACGCCAGCGCCTTGTGCTGGAAGCCAACCGGTTTTTCTTCGCCCCGCTGCTCGCCGGCACCTTGGGGCTGATTTCCGTGGCGCTCATCGATTCCCTCTCCCACTCCTACTGGGCCATGGTCGCCGCCGCCGCTCCCCTGGTGAACTCCCGGTTCAAGATGCAGTACTTCCGCGCCATCGAACGCGTCCTAGGCACCCTGACAGGCATCGCCATCACCGGCTTCCTGTTGTCACACTCGCTGCAGGGCTGGCAGATCGTCGTGTGGATAGTCATCCTTCAGTACCTGACCGAGATGTACGTGACCCGCAACTACACCATCGCTGCCAGCTTCATCACCCCGACCGCACTGCTGATGGTGCAAGTTGTGGACGCCGCTCCCGTCGTCCCAATGCTGCTCGCCCGCACCGCCGAAACCATGCTTGGCGCGGTGGCTGCCCTGACGATCATCGCTGTGGGGTACGTGCGTGCCAACCCTATCGCCATATCGCCTCGGCGTGACAAGTAACCGAACTAAGCACCCACGAAGCACCGAAGCTCGTTAAAAAGCGCAGGCTCCAAAGACGAATCTCATCATGGCTTGGATTGAACTACCACAGCTATGCCGAGGCAGCTTGGACCGGCTGAATCTGCTCAATCTCGGCGAGGATTTTGTCCTCGGCCACATCCAAGTCGTACTGGGTTTGTAACCCGAGCCAGAATTGCGGGCTCATCCCAAAATATTTCTCTAAACGGAGTGCAGTGTCGGCGGTAACAGCCCGCTTCCCGTGAATAATCTCGTTGATCCGGCGCGGTGGAACGCCGATGGAAACAGCGAGTTTGTGCTGGATAACCCCCATCTCCTTGAGGAAGTCCCCCATGAGAATTTCACCAGGGTGCACTGGTGGAAGCTTGTCAGTGATAGTCAACGATCTCGACCTCCTCTGGACCAGCTGCCGTCCACCGAAGACGCTCAGTGCGCTTACTAGCGAACGACTGGATCATACTCACGCTACCCCCATAACGCGACGCATCAATAACGCTAAACGTTAAATTTGAACTCCACGGTATGTAGTTGCAAAGTTGCTTTCTCGAGAACCTCGCCGCCCACGTCGCTCCCGCGTTGGGTGGCAGCCGAACCACAAAGGATCAGTCATCTGCTATCCCATCGACTAATTCTTGCAGGTCGCAGGACCTTCGCGTAACTGTCAGTTCAGCACATTTTGAATAGTTCAGCACACGATGTATTATTCAGCACATGCTGACCATTGCTTCACGCCTCGACGTCATGAACCGGCTCGGCCGGGCCATGGCGGATCCGACGCGCTCCAGAATCCTGATGACACTACTCGACGGCCCGAGCTACCCGGCCGTGCTTTCGCGCGACCTGGACCTGACCCGCTCGAACGTCTCGAACCACCTGACCTGCCTGCGCGACTGCGGCATCGTCGTCGCCGAGCCGGAGGGCCGCAAGACACGCTACGAAATCGCCGATCCGCACCTCGCGGCAGCGCTCAACGCGCTGGTAAACGCGACGTTGGCTGTCGACGAAAACGCCCCGTGCATCGACCCTGAATGCTCGGTGCCCGGCTGCGGCGAGAAGGGAGCGGACGCATGAGCTCGGCGTGTGGATGCGCACACGAACCCGCCACAGAGATCGAAGAACTCGATCGGCCATGGTGGAAGGACCCCGAGTTGCTACTGCCGATCTTCTCCGGCGTAGCCCTCGGCATAGGCCTGGCGCTGGACTGGTCCGGGGTAGAGACACCCGCGACAGTACTGTTCTGGGTCGGCCTGCTGCTAGGGGCGTATACGTTCGCGCCCGACGCGATCCGAAACCTTGTCACGAAGCGCAAGCTCGGCATTGGTTTGCTGATGACGATCAGCGCGGTCGGCGCGGTAATCCTCGGTTACGTCGGAGAGGCCGCGGCGCTAGCGTTCCTGTACTCGATCGCCGAGGCGCTGGAAGACAAGGCAATGGACCGGGCACAGGGCGGCCTGCGGGCACTGTTGAAGTTGGTACCGCAGACCGCGACGGTGCTGCGCGACGGTACGACGGTCGAGGTCGCAGCGAAGGACCTCGTGGCTGGCGAGCTGATGCTTGTTCGCCCCGGGGAACGAATCGCCACAGACGGCATCATTCGGTCTGGGCGCTCCAGCCTTGACACCTCAGCGATCACCGGAGAATCCATTCCGGAAGAGGTTGCACCCGGCGACGAGGTGCCCGCGGGAGCAATCAACTCCGCCGGCGTGCTGGAGGTCGAGACGACCGCAGCTGGAACGGACAACTCGCTGACCACACTCGTGGACCTGGTCGAGCAGGCGCAGGCGGAAAAGGGCGACCGCGCCCGGATCGCCGACCGGATTGCCCAACCCCTAGTGCCCGGGGTGATGATCCTGGCGATGCTGGTCGGCGTGATTGGCTCGCTGCTCGGCGACCCTGAGACGTGGATTACCCGGGCATTGGTAGTCCTGGTCGCAGCATCGCCGTGCGCGCTGGCAATCTCCGTGCCGCTGACGGTCGTAGCCGCGATCGGCGCGGCCAGCCAGTTCGGCGTGGTC
>NZ_VXKH01000024.1 GCF_008693065.1 Corynebacterium tuscaniense
GGTCGAGAGCGGCGGTCGGCTCGTCGGCAAAGACCACCGACGGCGGCCCGGCCAGGGCACGCGCAATCGCTACACGCTGGCCCTGCCCGCCGGAGAGCTGCCCCGGGAAGCGATTCACAAAATCCCCCAGGCCCAGACGGGTGAGCATGTCAGTGGCTTCCGCGTGGGCCTTCGAACGGGACTCGCCACGCATGATCTGCGGCAGTGCCACGTTCTCCTTCGCGGTCAGCTCAGGAAGGAGCTGGCCGTCCTGGAAGATGAAGCCGAAGTGGTCGAGGCGGAGTTGGGAGCGGGTGGCGTCGTTAAGCGATGCAATGTCGCGTCCGTTGAAGCGGACCTCGCCGTGATCGGGGACGAGCACGCCGGACATGCAGTGGAGCAATGTCGATTTGCCGGAGCCGGACGGGCCCATGATCGCGACGGATTCGCCGGGCTCGATGTTCAGACTGATGCCTTCGAGGACCCGTTGCTGGGTGAATGATTTGGTGATGTCGTTCAGTTCAAGCATGGTTCTATTTCACCGCTCGCCGCGTGCGGCCGCCATGGCGCAGGCTCCCAAATACGGGTAGTGCTAGCACTACCCCGCTACCCTCGTGTGCATGTGGCGGAAGAAGAACCACGAGGCTGAGGCCGCGCGAGCAATTCACCAGCTCACGGCGTCCCGGCGCAAGATTGCGGAAGCATACGAGATCGAACGCCTGCGCATTGAGCGCGACCTGCACGATGGCGCGCAGCAGTACTTCGTGGCGGCAGCGATGAAGCTCGGCGAGGCACAGCTTGAGACCGATTCACCGCTTCTCGACGCCGCTGCCCGCGACCTCAAAAACGGCCTCGACGCCCTCCGTCGCACTGTGCACGGCATTCACCCGCGCGAGCTCACCGATCGCGGACTCGTCGAAGCCGTCGAAACTGCCGCCGCAAAATACGGTCCGCACGTCACCGTCCGTGCCCCGCACGCGCTTCCGCTTATCGACGATTCCGTCCTCGCCGCCGCATATTTCTTCACCTCCGAGGCCCTGACCAATGCCGCGAAGCACGCCCCTGGCGCCCCCGTCAGTGTGCTGATCACCTGCGATCACACCCTCAATATCGCAGTCACTGACTCTGGGGACGGTGACGCCCGCATTGTCCACGGTGGTGGGCTCGATGGCATGCGCGAACGCATCGCTGCATTCGGCGGGTCAATGGAAGTGCATTCACCCCACGGTGGACCTACCACCGTCACAGCGCGCATACCGTTGCTGCTGTACCGAGGAGAAAGTGGACTTGCACCATGAAGATCGTGATCGCTGATGACTCCGCCTTACTGCGTGAAGGGGTTGCGGGCCTGCTGACTCGGCGCGGCCACGAGGTCGTCGAGCAGGTCGGTGATGCAGATGCCTTACCCGGCGCTGTGGCACAACACTCTCCTGACCTGGTGATCACGGATGTCCGCATGCCACCCAAAATGCGCGACGATGGACTCCAAGCAGCCCTCGCGCTGCGCGAGCAGGGCCGGGTCAACGTGCTCGTCCTGTCCCAATATGTTGCGCCTGCTTATGCGCGCGAACTATTCTCCGGCGGCGATGGCGGTACCGGCTACCTGCTCAAAGACCGCGTCGCTGAAGTGAAAGACTTCGTCCAGGCCTGTGAGACTGTCGCAGCCGGTGGCGTGGTCATCGACCCCGATGTCGCCAGTGAGCTCATGGCCGCCAGCTCACGCTGGCTGAGCACGCTTACTCCACGCGAGCGCGAGGTGCTCGAGCTCATGGCCGAAGGCCTGTCCAATGCCGAGATCGCCGGGAAGCTCTATTTCTCCGGTGCTGCGGTGGCCAAGCATGTGTCCAGCATCTTTGCCAAACTCGGGCTCACACCGGATGAGGAGAACCGCCGCGTCCGCGCGATCCTCATGTACCTGTCTGAACGAGGGATCAGCTAGTAGCGTCGGATGGCCTAGTCGCGGTTCCAGTCCCCCAGGTCCGTGCTGCGGCGGCGTAAGCGGCGCTCTAGCACGTCAAGGCCCTGCTCAGTGGCGATGGAGTACTCCTCATCGGTGAGCAGCACCAGCTCCAGCAGTAGCGTCATCCGGCCCGGTTCCGTGATCATTGGGGTGCCGCGTTCGAAGATCTGCGGTTCACGCAACAGGCCGTGGTGGATGGCCAGTGCCGGGTCATCTACTAGCCCCGGCAGGAGTGTCTCCGGCTGGGCGGGTGTCTTGGTGTCCACTAGTGCGTGCCATGCTCTTGCTACCGCGATGGCGCGCTGTTCAGGGCTGGCGCCTGACGCGGCACAAATGATCTCACAGCGCACGTCTGTCGACTGTTCAGAGTCAGCGTCCGGACCGTCCACCATCAGGCCACTGTCCACATCGCTAAAGCCCACGCTCACGGCAGCAGGGACATCGGTAGACACGCCGATGAGGAAACCACCACCGGCATCTGCAACGTCGAGCGGGCCCAGCACACTGGTGAGCCAAGCAAGCCTTTCTTCAGGTTCCATTAGGCCTCAAGCTTCTCCAGTGCGGCGAGCAGGACACAGGTGGCTACACCGTCCATGGCAGTGCGGACTTCGCCGATAGGCGGAAGCGAGGGCGCAAGGCGAATGTTGCGATCGTTCGGGTCCTCCCCCTTCGGGAAGGCGGAGCCAGCCTTGGTTAGTGTGATGCCGGCCTCGCGGGCGAGTTCCCATACGCGGGTGGCGGTGCCGTCAACAACGTCGAGGGAGATGAAGTAGCCTCCGGTCGGAGTGGTCCAACGTGCAACGTTGTACTCGCCCAGGCGGCGCTCCAGGATCTCCAGGACGGCCTCGAACTTCGGCCGGAGGATCTGCGCGTGCTTCTGCATGTGCGCACGCACACCATCTGCGCTGCCAAAAAATTTCGCGTGGGCCAGTTGGTTGATCTTGTTCGGGCCAATGCCACGAATACCAGCTACGGAGGAGTACCAGTCCAGGTCCTCCTTGGATGCGGCGAAGAAGGCCACGCCGGAACCAGCGTGGGTGATCTTGGATGTGGAGCTCATCACCCAGAAGCGGTTCGGGTTGCCGGCTTCGGCGGCGGCCGAAAGGACGTTAATAATCGGCGGGAAATCCTCCGTGAAGGTGTGAACGGCGTAGGCGTTATCCCACACGATGCGGAAGTCCGGTGCCGCCGTCTCCATCGAGGCGAGTTTGCGCGCAACCTCCTCAGTTACGGTGGCACCCGTCGGATTAGCAAACATGGGCACAACCCACATGCCTTTGACCGCCGGGTCCTTGACCAGCTCCGCCACGGCATCCGCATCCGGGCCGTCCTCCAGCATGGGCACCGTGATCATCTCAAACCCGAACTGCTCGGTGATAGCAAAGTGGCGGTCATACCCCGGCACTGGGCAGATCCACTTCACGGTCTCCTCCGCGCTCCACGGGCGCTGCGAGTCATTGTTACCAAAGGCATACGACCAGCTGATCAGGTCGAACATGATGTTCAGCGAGGAAGCATCGCCCGCGTACAGGTTCTCCGCCGGCACACCAATGAGCTCACCCCAGATGTCACGGATGTCCTTGATGCCCTGCAGGTTGCCGTAATTACGCACATCCGCGCCCGTGGCATCCACATACGTGTCCTTGCCGGGCAGCTCCAGCAGATCATTACTCAGGTCTAGCTGCTCCGTCGAGGGCTTACCGCGCGTCAAATCGAGGTTGAGGTTGCGGGCTTTAAGCGCCTCATATTCCTCCCGCACCTTCGCGGTGAGCTCTTCGCGCGCAGCGGTATCCAAATCAAGCAAGGACATGGGATCACTTCCTTTTGGAGTGGATTCATTTACTCCGCCCAGAGTACATGCGCCCCGCCCACTCCCCTACCCCCTGTGGGAAAAATAAGGGGACCTCACGCACCTGCCAGAGCTCGTTGACCCTTGCTGCGTTCCCGCCCTGGGGGAGTTCACAAGATAAGCACCGCGTGAGATCCTGCGCCTGAGTGTAGTAGTTCCTGGCACCGTCTTCAAAAATCACCCTTCCCGCTTATCGACGCCCACCCCAACCACCAATTTTGCCCCCTCCGCCCCATCCGCTAAAGTAATACCCCGACGCGTTCCGCGGGTACGCCCGTGGAACGAGAAAATGCGTCGTTGGAGGATTCGACTAGCGGCCTATGTCACACGCCTGGAACGCGTGCGGGTTTCACGACCCTCGTGGGTTCAAATCCCACATCCTCCGCAAATCCCCCAGCCCTGAATGTGCAGGTCTGGGGGCACTTTTGTATCCAGCCCCACGAACAGGCTTAACCCTTAACCCCAGTTTCCTCCCGCAGCAAAGAAGAGAGGCTCCGGGCTCAGTGTGGGAGTATTGCGAAACTGTCGCGCGCGCATTAGCCTAAAACGTGACAGCACAGTTCATCTTTGAGTTGTGGCTGTACAATAAAAGGGCCCCAACGAGCGGCTACTCGTTGAGACCCTCGGGCCTTAAAGACCCATGTGAAGCATCACTGCAATGAGCTTCACTGTTACGGTCGCAAGTGTTATGACCTTGATTGCCACATCGAGCCATCTAAGCTTCGTGGCGTCAAGGTCTTTTCTTTTGCGTCCGGGTGTATCCAATGAGTGCTTACCCATTGTCTACCTCCCTTTGCGTCGTAGGGTTGTCCGCTCGCCTGAAAAGGGCGCGCGGAACGACCCACGTCACGCGCGGGCCTTACCGCGCACCGACGAGGAAGCCACGCCCACACCCCACCACAGGTGGTGGGGTGTGATTGTGAACCAGAAGTAACGTTAGCAGCCACACTTGACGGGCCCCAGTAGCATAGTTCCACCCGTCAACGCGCATGAAGTACACGCCTCAGCACCGACGTGACGCCGCGAATCTCGTGATTGAGTCGTATCCAGCGTCCGATGGTGCAAGTCCTGTCGACTTCGTACACCACATCCTCCGTAAAATCCCTCAGCCCTACGCGGCCTGGGGGATACATTCTCTTCGCGCCCAACCCTTAGCCGACCCTGGGCTTCCCCAGAATGGTTTGAAGGCTGTTTACCGGAATCTAAACCGGTAAACAGCCTTCATCGGTGGGTGCTGCCTTTATGCAGACCTATGTGAGCAAGCGCCTCCTAGAGCCCTGCGAAACGTAGGCCATGACCAGGCCTCCCAATGCCAGGACCATCAAACCGAGTGCTCCTTGGCGGTATAGGCCAGGGCCTCCTGTTTCTGGGAGAACGGGTTCTTCAACGTTGACAACGGTAATGGCAGCACCGTTTTCATTATCTGAATCCGTTACCTTCTGCGCATGTGGGTCATCTGGGGCAAGAACCACGCCCCCAGTCGTCGGTTGGCTCAACAGCTTCAGCTGAGCCTTTCCGTCCGCACCACGAACAAACATGAACTCGATGGGTTCTGTGATGAGGTGGTAGCCAGCAGGAGCCGTCGTCTCCACCAGGATGTAGCGCTTGTCAAATTCAAGCTCGTCGACGGAGTATCCCTTCTCAGGGTTGGGGGTAATGTCCTGAACCTTGTTACCTCGGCCGTTAGGAGCCTTTTCGTCCTTTTCGTACAGGGCGAATTGCGCTCCATCTAGCTTCTCGTAGTTACCCCGGCCATCTTTGTCCGCCATCTTGAACAGGGCCAAAGAGGGCAACGGTTCTTTAGTCGAGTTGATAAACCTACACGTCACAGCCTTCAACCCAGGGGTGGTTGGAATTGTCAGCTTGCTCTCACGGTCAGACCTATCGGTCAGACCAGACAGTGCTGCCGTTGGCACTACCTTGTCGCCCTTATCCCAGTTATCACCTTCAACACATTTCAGAGAAGCCCTGTACTTCTCCGCATTCTCCTTCGACATGTTCTTACGCTCGCTCCCAGGCGTTTTGGTGCGGAAGCCTTCAAAAACTCCGTACTCCAGCCCAGGTTTAACAAAGTTGTAAGACACTTCTTTTTGGAGACCAGTCTCCGGGGTTGTAGCGAAAACAGGAGGCATCAAATAGGAGCGAGAGTTTGTAAATGGTGATTTCTCTAGAAACGCCCCAAGTTCAAACTGGTCATTTGAGTCAAGGCGCTTCCCGACAACCTCTTTCTCGATCTTCAGAATGACCTCATTATACGGTCCCGCATCATAAATCGCTGTAGCTCCCCATAGGGATTCACCGGGTTTAAAAATACCGTACACGGTGCTTTCCACTGTGGCTTTCAGAGGCTCGCCTTCGATCGTATAACCTCCTTTTCCGTCCGGAATGAGGTGGGACCACACAAGGCCCGAGTTTGCGCTTGGATCATTCGTTCCGTCGGTTTGTGTCGAAAGAATGAAATCACCAAAGCGCCCCATGCCATAGGTTGGACGAGGAAGCTTCCCTATCACGATTCCCTCATTAGACCGCCCGGCCGCTGGATTACCAGGCTCCTTAGCCGGCCAGTGGACAAGCATGGATGGACCCGTAGAATCGAAAGCATCTGTAGTGCCAGCACCAAACAAACTACCGTCAGGCCCGACAAAGAAGTCACCTGCCGAAGTTAACTGTATTTGTCTGCCACCTAACAAACCACCTGGCACTGTAGGCCATTTTAGGTCCAGTTTTTCAATGTCTTTGCCTTTACCAAGTTCACATGTGGATTTCAATGCAGGATCTTTCACACAGGAAGGATCCATTTTCCAAATGTTGTTCTCTTTTGGCGTTGAGAAAATCAACTTACCGTCGTAGTCGAAGGTCAAGGCATTCAGCTGCTTTGTACCACCTGCGGCGGCATCCCCGTATGGGAGGTTAAATGTACCGCGACCAACAAGAGCACCCGTACGAGCATCGAATTTGTCCATCACGTGGCTACCAGTTGCTCTATATTCGACAGCATAAAGGTACTTACCATCCGGTGTTACCGCGATATCACCGTAATCCCTTCCAGTAGGGAATTGTCGGCCAACCTTGATGGTTTTGAAATCATCGGAAAAGTCATATCGAGTGAACTGTGTTTTCGTATTAACCCAGTAGGTGTTGGCCGTTGGAGTTCCAGACAGCCCTGAATCTGGTTCAACTTCGTAGTTATCGCGTGTCAGCTTGTACCGAACGGTCAAGGTGTCGCCGCTCTTAATCTGCTGCTTATTCCCCGAGGTCAAACCCCAGGTTGACTTCCACTCATCATAGGGGCCACCTTTGCTTTTTGTATCTACGCTATGGCCAACTAACGGGGTGAGGGCCCATTTCTGTTCCGTCAATGACTTTTCTGGGTTCCCATCTTTATTGTCGTTGAGCCACAAGTATGGCAGGGCTTCCAATGAGGCACTATCGTTACCGCTTTGGAGGGTGAACCACTTCCGCGGGTTAAATTTGAGATTTTCAAAAGGCCCATGAAAAGGGGACAAACCGTCGACTTGGAACGTGAAACGAATAACCGCTACCTTGCCGTCATCTTCCTCTGGGACAATTTCTGTCAGCTTGAACGTAGGATTTTTGCCGATAGAAAAGTTGTTGATGTCAGCAGCGCCACCTTCGAACTCGTCAATTTTGGTCATGCCCGAGAAATCTACTGATGCTGTGGCTTCTCGGTCTTGACTCCGAAGCATCATCTGGGAATTCTTCTGAGCGTTTTCCAGCTTCTCGTTCGAGGTTTCGAGGCTCCATGATTGTTCGGTGGTGTCGGTGCCTGGCGCGACCTCAATGTCCACCTCGATGATGTTTGGATCGGCGACGGTGGCCGGACGCTCAAGGCTGAGGATCTGCCGGTCCTGCTGATCTTCATTCTTCGAAAGACCAACCCGTGTCTCGTTAATACGTGCCTCAAGCACACCTACCGGGGCACCGGAGTCCTTGCGGACGAGGCGGATGTACTTACCCTGACCAAGCGAGGCCGCAGATTCCTTCACCGCCAACGTGTAAAAGTCGCCCTGGGCATTCTTCCCTTTCGGAACCAGGATGAACTTGCCAGAAGGTGCAGACTTCAGCGCATCAGCAACTTCATCTTGGGTGCCCAAAGTCCCAAGGTTGGGACCAATGATGTCGCCGTCCTGCGTATCCGCCTTCTTAGCAGAGTTATTCCCTGTTGCCGCGGGCGCACTTGGAGCAGCACTTGGCTGTGATGTTGCCACTGCCTGAGAGGCTGGTGCCTCGACGGCGTCGGTTGCTGTCACGTTTTGGGATAACGCAGCCGGCGCGACACCACCAATGAGTAGGACACCGACTGTCGAAATTGACCATAGAAGTCCCCGCACGCGGGTGTGTGAACGTTGAGTCATCGTCCTAGCTCCTTTGACTTTCGGTATCTTGCTGTGCCCTGTTTGGCTTGCGTAGAACTGTTACGCCCACGCCGATCAGCACAAGGCCTAAGGCGAGAATCCCCAGTACGCTGGCACCGGTTTCTGGCAGCCAAATGCGTTTGGACGGGGGTACCTCCTCACCCGGCGGTACAGGAGTTGTCGGCGTTGTCGAAGGCGTTGGTGTGCCCGGCGGCACTGTTGGGGGCTTCGTCGGTGGTGTGGTCGGCGGCACCGTCGGAGGGGTGGTTGGCGGAGGTGTCTGCGGCTCCGGCTTCGTCACAATCACCGAGTCGTATGTGAATTCACAGCTCTTTGGGTCACCAACCAGCGGGAGCATGACCAGCATCGGGCGGGACTGGCGGTAGTTGTACTTGCCGTCCTCAGGCACCGTTTCCGTGAGGAGGTAGATGCCGGGTTTCAGGCCTTTGAAGAATGCGATGCCGCTGCTGTTCGTTTCAGCCTCGACCGCTTCCCCCAGGCCAAGTGCTTTTGCCTCCTCAACAGTGAGTTGCGAGGCCTTTTTGCGTGCTTCAACCGTGGAGAAGTCTGCGTTCACCCGCTGCAAGCGGAAGACCATTCCGGAAACCGGGCCGAAAGGCAATTGACCCGGCTCCACAGCATCAAACTTGTTCGGAGCGGTTTTCCGGACCTGCAAGTTTGACAGCTTTGAAAAATCAATGTCGTTCACCGGGGCGCACTGGGAGTTAGCGCCCGTGGCAACGCGGTCGTCGGCAAATGCGGCGGGGCTGCCGCCCATCATCGTGATAGCTGCAGCGCACATAACCGCTGCGCAGCGTTTATTAAACATAGCTACGGGCCTTCCTAATCTCCCTCATCACCCAGTAGGTCAATGCGCCGATAACCACGAGCCCAAACAGGCTCAAGGCAATCATCCACCACTGAATTGTGCGACCGGATTTATCGATCGCCTCTTTATCCATTGCGTCAAGGGGCACTCGCTTCGCGTGCACCAGCAAACGGTGTGTGTTCACCCCGTAAGGAGTGCACGTAATCAATGTCACGAGGTCTTCGCCCTCTACCGGGGTCAAACCGGTCACTTCCGTCGGCAAGACAATTTCGGTGTCGAAGACCTCATATTTGAGCGTTTCACCGAAGGTCTCCACATAGATGGCGTCGCCTTTTTCCACCTGATCCAGGTCATCAAAAAGCGTCGCATTCGTGAGCCCGGTGTGTCCGGTAATGACTGTTCTCATACCTTTGCCGCCAACCGGAAGTGCGGACCCATAAAGATGGCCCAACCCTTTCTGAAGGGTGGATTCCGCAGTCCCGTGATAGAGCGGAAGTTTTACATCAATACTCGGGATGGTGACACGTGACATTGCGGTCGCGCCACTTAATTGCTCCAAGTACTCGTTATAGCCCTCATTATCAGGACTAATGCGCGCCAACCACGGGTCAAGCACCGGCTGCCCAGCGTGCTCCGCGTTGTACGCGTGCGCTTTATCCACGGCCGCTTTCAGCTCAACAGGATCAACGTCTTGGAACTGCTCTACGTATTCCTCAGCGATCTTTTGCTGCTGCATGTTGTTCACAACAGTGGCTACTACGGGGTACAGAACAATCGCAACGCCGATCAGAACGATGACCACGGGGGCCATAATCTTCGCCACACGATGAGATTTCATCACCTGTGGCGGCTGATCTGTTGACAGCACGGACATACCTTGACCTTTAGTAATGCGTATTGAAAAAGTGGCGGGGATTTTTGGTAAAGGAGCCTCCCCGCGTGGGCTTCTCGACGGCTCTACCTCGTCGAAGTATCACCGTCAGGAGCTGCTAGCTCAGCAGAGGTTTTAGGCAGCAGAGGTGTTGCGGCGTGCAACGTAGGTACCGCCACCAATCACGAGCATGCCCAGGACAACCAGCAGACCGATACCAATGCCACCGGTGTTCGGCAGCAAGGTCTTGTGGTTTTCCATGTTGATGCCGTAGGTGTAAGCACCGTTGGTGTCGCCGTCACGCTGTGCGTCTCCTGCTTCCTTGGTCAGGATGAACGGGATCAGCGTGTTATCCAGCTGGAAGCCCTTCGGGGCCTTCGTCTCCTGTGCGCAGTACTGCACAATCGGGCTCAGTTCCTTGCCATCAGCAAAGTCGGATGCGTGGATGCCGGTGATGAGGATCTCACCCTTCTCATTCGTGGTCCACTTCGACTGGCCGTTCACGGTGAGTGCTTTACCGGTGGCCTTGTAGCCTTTATCCTTATCTCCCTCACAACGAACGAGCTGGAACTCTGCGTCCTTCAGGCCCGAACCATCAGCAGAATCGGTCTTCTTGATGTTCAGCTTGCCCCAGTAGGTCTTTACCTCGTTGGAGTCACGCTTGTGCTCACCTGTGCCAACACCGTTGTTGAAGTAAAGCGTCGATTTGTTCGGGATTACCTCAACATCTGCCGGTGCCTTGGCCTTGATGCCCACCTTGACGGACTGGCCATCCTTGCGAGCTGCCTCAAGCTTGGCCATTGCGGTGTCCTTGAACTTGACATTGACCTTGTGAGGGCTACCCGCGGTGATTTCCACATCGTAGTCCGCATCGGTCAGAGTCTCACCGGTGCCGGTCAGTTCAACGGTGATGTCTTCCTTCTTCGGAGCCTCCAGCTTGCCGTCCAGGTTGTCCTCTACGCGGTAGGAAACAAGCTTGTCCTTGTCGGAAGCCGGTGCCGGGATGGAAGCAGTAATGGTGTAGTCGTAGGTGTGACCACCGTGGGCATCAGCGTCCTTCACTTCCTTGGTCACGCCAGCTTCGGTGTTCTTCGGGTACACAACCACATCATTGATGGAGGTCTTGCCATCCTCGGCCGTTGCCGGAACAGAAACCAGGAAGTCCGGGCCCGGGACATACTTGTCGTTCGGAACCGAAACTTCGTGTACTAGGTACACGCCAGCCGGCAAGTTGTCGAACTTGATCTTGCCGTTTTCGTCAGTCTTGCCCTCGGCAGTTTTTCCACCATCGACAGGCTTTGCCTGGGAAGCATCATTCATGGCATCACCCTTAGCAGGGATGACCTGGGTAATTTTAAACTCGAAGCCTGCAGGTGCATCTGCGCCTGGAATCTTGTCTGCCTCAAGTGCGGAGCCGTCATAGCCCTCAACTTTTTCGGCAGCGCCAATGCGCTTATGAATGGTCAAGCTGTAGGTGGCTGCCTGCTGCTGCGTGTTGGTGGCGCCGTCGGCCGGGTTCTCCTGCGCGATTGCGGCAGGCAGAACTCCGCCCATAGCTACGACGGTGGTTGCGACAGAGGCAACCAGGCACCGTTGGAAAGTATTCATCTAAACCTCACTCAGGTTGGTGGCCATGCGCGTTGACGTATCTCGACGACGCTCCATTGATGAACTGGCCATGGAAACAAACTGTGTAGAACCCAGATGACATCTAGGCTGCACAACAAACGCTAAACCCACTCGCCAATCTTGTCAATTGGCTGTGATTTAGATTGACACCCCCGCATAGTAGATTCTTCAACAATTTGTTGTTTAGATAATTTTAAGGAATCTATGCCGGATCGCAGGAATTACACGAATGTCAGTAATGAACATTATATTCCCATTACAAAGCACTATTTATGGGTAAATAAATGGATGAGCAAGACATTCCGCTGACCCGCAGAAACCGAATCCATTGCCTTTAATGCAATGTGCAGAAAAATCAGTTTCCATATTGTCTGCACATACAGAAATCTAATGTTTTCACGTTAAATCCACATGTAATTCTCAGGGGGCAGTTTGTCTGGATCAAATTTTTCCAACAACTCGTTTACACTGCAAGCACCCCCTATGCCCAACGAGGCAGCAATCTGGCCAACCACGTCGGCCACAGTCGCACCAGGGTTGTCTGCCATCATCTCCCGCAGCGTGACTGCACCATCACGCTTGGCTAACCGCTCCCCTTTCGCGTTCACCACCAGAGGAACATGAACGTACTGTGGTTGTGGCAGACCAAGCTCATGTGCGAGATACGCCTGCGCTGGTGCGGAGCCCAAAAGATCATCACCGCGCACAATCTGATCCACATTCTGGAAACCATCATCAACCACGACAGCCAAGTTGTACGCCCAATCCCCTGCCTGCGCTTGATTCGCGTTCCCGCCACGCTTCAAAATCACGTCATCGACCGGGCCGGTGAACTCCCCCTTGTAATAGTCCGTGACAGTCCACTCCGTGGCATGTGCGCGCAGCCGAATCGCAGGAAGGCGCCCCTGGGCGGCGAGCTGGGAACGTCGAAAAGCACGCTGCTCTTCTGAAAGCTCCCGGCACGTACCTGGATACATCCCCCGCTGAACATGCGGTGCAGACGCGGCCTCCCGAATATCACGACGAGAGCAAAAACACTCATACGTATCCAACCTTGCCAACGCCTCCGCATACGCCACACCACGCTCATGCTGATACATCACCGGCTCATCCCACTCAAGCCCCAACGCCGCAAGATCCTCCAACTGACGGCGCGCCGACTCCATACTCGAACGCTCCGAATCCACATCCTCCACCCGCACGAAAAAAGCCCGACCCGACTGGCGCGCAAACAACCACGCAAGAACCGCCGTACGAAGATTGCCAAAATGAAGATCCCCACTCGGACTCGGAGCAAAACGGCCAGCGGGACATGAATACTGCATGCCCGCAATGATATTGCGCCACGCACACGTCAAGCATTAATGCTTCTCGGCGTACAACAGGCCACTCAGCAAAGCCCCGATGGCGCTCACTTTTAATGAGCGCTCATTAATATTGATCAAGGACCAATATGCCAACATCCTGAAGCGTCCTGGGTTTAGTTCGTATCTCTGCTAAGGAAGGATTTGGACTATGCCTAGAAAGTATTCCGTTGAGTTTAAGGAGAAGGCGGTCCATCAGATCATTGAAATGGTCCGCTTGGAGTCCTGCTCACGGCAACGCGCGTACGAGGAAGTCGGTGAGCTCCTTGGTGTCTCCCACCATACGTTGCGGGCTTGATACCGTGACAGTGCTTCAGTACGTGATGACTCTGACGCTTCAGGTGGCGAGACAATGGAAGAAGAGCTCAAGCGTCTGCGCCGCGAAAACCGCGAGCTGAAACGAGCAAACGGGATTCTTAAGACTGCTTCGGCTTTTTTCGCAGCGGAACTCGACCGACCCACGACCAAATGATCTCCTATATCGACGCGTATAAAGATCAGTTTGGGGTCGAGGCCATCTGCCGAGTCCTAAAACAAGCAGATCGTGGATTCATCACCTCACGCGGCTACCGCAAAGCCACCACACGCGTGCCCAGTGCAAGGGCCTTAAGCGATAGCCTGCTCATCCCAGAAATACAGCGTGTACATGCGGAGAACTTCTCGGTCTACGGTATCCGCAAAATGTGGCACGCGATGAACCGTGAAGGCTTTCATATCGGCCGCGACAAGACCGCACGTCTGATGAAACTTGCAGGTGTGTCTGGTCGACGACGTGGACGCACCCCGGTCACCACGACCAGCCCTAAAGTGCGGGATCATCGTCCGGATCTTGTGCAGCGAAACTTCCGGGCAACAGCACCCGGGCAGGCTGTGGGTTGCCGATATTACCTATGTTCGCACCCTGTCAGGATTCGTCTACACCGCGTTTGTCGTGGATGTCTACAGCCGAAAAATAGTCGGTGTTGCTACACGCTCGACGATGCGTACCGATGCGCTGCCGATGCAGGCCTTGGAGCACGCGTTAACCACTGCAGGACAAATCCATGGAAACCAGCTGATTCACCATAGTGATCGGGGCAGCCAGTATGTGTCACTGAAGTATTCCACCGCTCTAGCTGAATTCGGAATCCGGCCAAGTGTCGGAACAGTCGGCGATTCTTATGACAATGCTCTAGCCGAGACCGTTAACGGTCTCTACAAGGCGGAACTGATTCATGCTCAAGGTCCGTGGACATCGGTCGGAGAAGTCGAACTGGCCACCTTACGGTGGGTGCATTGGTGGAACACCACGCGGCTTCATGAAGCATTGGATTATGCCACCCCACAGGAAGTAGAAACCGAGTACCATCTCACCCAACCCATCAACACAGGGTCGTAAAAGAACCGGAACTAAACCCAGGACGCTTCAAACTCACTTCTTACCGAAGTATGCAATGATATTGCGCATGCCCAACCCCATTTCCCACACCGTCGCACGCTCCCCGTACCCATACCTGCTCGCAGTATTCTGCGCAGTCTTCCTCATATCCAACATCACCGCCCAAAAAGGCGTCGAACTAGGACCCCTCGTCACCGATGGCGCATTTTTCCTATTCCCCATCTCCTACGTCATCGGTGACGTAATTGCGGAGGTCTACGGATTCAAAGCAGCTCGCCGCGCCATATTCACCGGCTTTGGTATCGCCCTGCTGGCAGTAGCGTCCTTCTACATCGCCATCTGGCTTCCCCCCGCAAACTTCTACGACATGCAGGACACCTTCGCCGCTGTCTTGGGTCTACTGCCGCGCATCATCCTGGCATCACTGACCGGTTACGTCGTAGGGCAGCTTCTCAACGCGTGGGTACTACAAAAAATGAAGGACCGCTTCGGCAGCGCCCGCCTCTGGGCACGCCTCATCGGCTCCACCATCGTCGGCGAATTCGCCGACACACTACTGTTCTGCTCCATCGCCGCTGGCGTCATCGGGGTTGATTCCGTTGGCACATTTATTAACTACGTCGTGGTCGGCTTCCTGTGGAAGACCCTCATGGAAGTTGTCCTGCTGCCAATCACCTACCCCACCATCGCCGCCGTACGCCGAGCTGAGGAACGCGCGAGTGCCGTACCTGCGTAAATCAAATGCGCGCGCTGCCGCGCTACGAACCACGCGGGCTGCAGGCGATTCTGACTCGCTATACGGACCGGTTCGAATTCGACCTACTCTTCGATGTGAAGGCGGCTCACCCAATTGGTCTTGTCCCCCACGGTTTCCGCATAGAGCTCTGCTCACAACAGCTCATAAGAAACGCGCCCACGGTCCGTGATCACTACCGGCCCATCTCCTGTAGTGCACATCTACACCCGAGGACGTTTAGCACCCGCGTAATAGCGCCCAAGGAACTCATCCCGGTAGGCCTCATAATCCCCGGCGTCGACGGCGGCGCTAATGTTGTCCACCAGCCGCACCATGAACTCCACGTTGTGGATGGTGCACAGGGTGCCGACTGACTTTGCATAGCACGTTCTGGAGTCTGTATACTCCAAGGTGCAGACCCCCTCCGCACGTATGGATTAAGGGGGTCTAGCTATATCTATAGTTCCCGTGGTGCACGCAAAGGGTCACGTGGCGCGAGATAATCGCGGTACCAATTGTGGGCGAATTCATGTTTCGGAACTCTCATTAAAGAAGCATTAGCGCTCCATGCAATATGATCGGCCATCTGCACTAATTGCGAAGTCTTAGAATCCAAAAAGATAGGATCCTCGATCACATGTCGACTTTGCCGTGGTAGTTCACGGTGCGCCCTACGAAATATTTTCTCGGTGCCATCACCGTCCATGAATACCATTGCCAGTTCACCAGTTTTCTCTAATGAGGCTTCCACTTCGAGTAGCCAGTCAGCGTAGAGCGCATCCTTAGTTGCATGAAGATTGTTAGGCTCCCCCCGCCGGAAAATCGATCCCACCTTCAGCCCATGGCAAGAACTAATGGTTTTCAAGCCTTCAAGCGCTACAGTCACACAAAACTCTTTCCACTCGCTGACTCCGTCTACTGAAACAAATTCCTCAGGGATTTGTTTTGCAATGCGACCTCTTCCTAAAACGAACTCCGTCATATGAAGCTCCTTTGACACCGGAACCGAGTATTTCTGATCCATTCGCTTGCGATGTGTTAACCAGGCGCCAAGTACCTCAGCCCAGTCCCACGGGGCTACCTCAATCCAGGCAAACACTGCTAACCCGGTCTTTGGGTCACCGGAATCGTCCGTGTAGATCAACCGGTTCAGGCCACGCGGCATGGTCCCCTACTTTCGTTGCCCCGCGTAGTAGCGCCCAAGGAACTCGTCCCGGTAGGCCTCATAATCCCCGGCGTCGATGGCGGCACGAATGTTGTCCACCAGCCGCACCATGAACTCCACGTTGTGGATGGTGCACAGCGTGCCGGCGAGGAATTCTTTCGCACGCAGCAGGTGGTGGATGTAGGCGCGGGAGTAATTCTCTGAGACGTAGCCGCCGAACTCCTCGTCCACACCAGTGAAATCGCGGCGGAAACGCGCGGCCATGAGATTCATCCGGCCATCGAGGGTGTACACGCCGCCGCGGCGGCCGAGGCGGGTGGGGGCGACACAGTCGAAGGTGTCAGCACCGGCCTCAATGGCGGTGAACAGGTCATCGGGCTCAGAGATACCCAGTAGGTGGCGGGGCTTATCCGCAGGCAGTTCATCAGTGACCCAGCCGACGATCGTGCCCAGGTTCTCCTTTTCCAGGGCACCGCCAATGCCGAAGCCACCGAAGCCGCGGCGACCTGCAGCACGAGCTTCCTCATCAAGAGCAAGCAGACCCCGCGTTGCTTGTCTACGCAGATCCTCATACTGCGCCCCCTGCACCACACCCCACAGGGATTGAAGTGGTTTGTCCGGCCGGGCATGGGTGAGGCGGTCGTGTTCCAGCAGACACCGGCGTGCCCACTGGTGGGTGCGTTCAACAGATTCTTCCTGGTAGGCGCGGGTGTCCACGAGAGTGGTGAGTTCGTCGAAAGCAAACATGATGTCCGCACCCAGCTGGTGCTGGATCTGCATGGACACTTCCGGGGTGAAGCGGTGGGTGGAGCCGTCGATGAAGGATTTGAAGTCCACCCCGTCATCGTCCACACGCGCCATGCGCTCTTTGTTGGCGGCGCGAATGTCCTCATCAGTCAGCCCAGCAACATCCATAGCCAGGACCTTTTTGAAACCAACGCCCAAGCTCATCACCTGAAAACCACCAGAATCGGTGTAGGTGGGGCCATGCCAATTTTCAAAGGTGGCCAGCCCGCCAGCCTCATCAACAATGTCGGGGCCAGGCTGAAGATAGAGGTGATACGCATTAGACAAAATGGCCTGCGCACCGGTGGAGTGGATCTGTCCCGGAGTCAACATTTTCACCGTGGCCTTCGTCGCCACCGGAATGAACGCGGGAGTGTGAATAACACCGTGCGGAGTGTGGATGGTGCCGGTGCGGCCGTGGCGGCCTGGCGCGCTGAAAAGCGTTGTGCGCACGTCAAACGTGGTGTCGGTCATGCGGGAACTCCTTGGGATTCAAACTGGCGCTCGAGCGCTTCGCCCTCAACATCCAGGTTGGGCAGGATGCGGTCGAGCCACGCGGGCATCCACCAGGCGGTGGTGCCAAGCAGGAACATGGTGGCGGGGACGAGGGCCATGCGGACAAAGAATGCGTCGAAAAGCACGGCGGCGCCGAGCGCGAAGCCGAAGATCTGGATGAACGGCAACGGCTGATCGATGAAGGCGACGAAAACAGAGATCATGATGATCGCCGCGGCCGTGACCACGCGCGCGCCACGGACGAAACCTTCGACGGTGGAATGTTCCACGGCCGCGAGGATCGCATCAGCACCATCACTTGCTTGTCTGCGCCGCGTGTACTCCTCCCTCATCCTCGTAACCAAGAACACCTGATAGTCCATGGCCAGGCCAAAGGTGACACCGATGAGCAGGATCGGAAGGAAAGACAGAATCGGGCCGGGTGTGTTGACCAGGCCGGTGACACCGTTCTGGAAAACCTGAACCGTGACGCCGAAGGCCGCGCCCACGGAGAGCAGGAAGCCCAGACCGGCAACAAGAGGCACGAGCAGGGAGCGGAAGACGAGGACCAGCAACACGATGGCTAGGCCCACCACGATGGCCAGGTAGAGCGGCATGGCGCCGGCAAGCTCTTCGGTGATGTCCATCTGCACGGCGGTGAAACCTGTGAGCCCGATATCCGCCCCAATTGCGTCCTCAATCTCCGCGTCCGTTTCACGCAGGGCATGCGCCATATCGACGGTGTACTGATCATCCGGACCAGTCGCCGGAGTGGCCAGGATCTGCGCAGCCATCATGTCATCACTGACACCCACAAGCTGGGCATGGATGATGCCGTTGACGCTGCCGGCGCGCTCCATCGTATAGATGAAGGACGCCAGCGCCGCCTTCTTCTGGTCACTGTCCACCGCCTCATCCGGTATGGAATCCATGTACGGCTTCAGGGCCTCCGACTCCGGGTTAGCGCCGTGGCCATCCACAATGAGCAGGAACGGCGAGTTCACGCCCGGGCCGAAACCCTCCGCCATAAGGTCAGCAGATTTGCGCTGGGTGGTGTCTTTATCCCCGTTCGCATCCGACGGCAACGACATCTCCATCCCCAAAACCGGGACACTCAAACCACCAAGAATAAGAACCACAGCCACCATGACCAATGCCGGAGCACGCTTGATGGTGTTGATCCAACTGCGGCCAAGGGAGCGAGCGTTCAGGTCCTTTGCCGGACGCTTTCCTGGGCCAGGATGGCCAGCGAGACCAGGGACCTTGCCGGCAAACATCTTATCCCCCAAGAGGCCCATCAGCGCCGGCAGCAACGTGATGGCCACGAGCACCGCAATGACCACCGTGACAGCGGCGGACAAACCCATCCAGGTAAGGAACTCAATACGGGCGAGCACCAACGCCACCAACGCGGTGAACACCGTAGCACCAGCAAACACCACCGAGGATCCAGCCGTACCCACCGCCAAACCGGCGGCTTCCGGGCCGGGCAAGCGGCGGCGCTCCGCGCGGTAGCGGGAGAGAATGAACAAGGCGTAGTCAATACCAACAGCCAGGCCAATCATCACCGCCATGGTCGGCGTGACCTCATTGAGCTCCACCCACCGGGTAGCCAAAAGGGTGAGGAAGGTACCCAGCCCCACACCCAGCACCGCAGTAATCACCGGCATACCGGCAGCAACCAGGGAACCAAAGGTGACAATCATGACCACAAAGGCCACCGCGATACCCACCACCTCAGAGGTGGCCTTAATCTCAATCGGGTCACCAAAACCAGGCCCCCCGGCCTCCACCTGCAAGCCCGCGTAACGGCCAATACGCAGCGCCTCATCAACCACCTCACGTTCCTCATCAGTGACCTGCAAGGAAGTAGCCGCACCGAATTCAAAAGTGGTGTAACCAATCCGGCCATCATCCGAAAGCAAACGCACATTATGCGCATCCGCCTCAGCGCGCTCCTCCGGCATACCCATCTGCGTCATCTGGGACACAATCTCATCCGTGAGCTGCCGGTTCACCTCAACCGGATTACCAAAACGTTGCGTACCCGTGAGCCCATCCAAGTTGTCGCGGATATAGCCCACCGTGGCATCAATCGCCTGCATATTCTGCGGCTCATCCAGGCGCTGCCCCTCCGGCGCAGCAAACACCAGATTCACCCCAGGCGCCTGCACCGGATCAGACTGATCCGGGAAATTCTTCTGCAACGACACCAGCGCATCAATCGCCGGAGTTCCCGAAATAGCAAAATCCGACGACAGCGGCTTCATCAAACTCAACGCGCCCGCCATACCAGCCGCAAACAGAATCACCCAGGCGACAAGGACCTTCCACTTGTTCAGGAAGGACCACTTACCCAGCCGGTAGAGGATCGTCGCCACAAGGGGCTCCCTTCACATGAAAAAAGTTCGTGGTCTAGTGGTAAAAACGGCGATTATCCACCGAATTTTACCCAAACCACGAACTTCTTGAAACTGGCGGTAGCGGCGGGATTTGAACCCGCGGAGGTTTTACCCTCACTCGCTTTCGAGGCGAGTACCTTCGGCCGCTCGGACACGCTACCGCCACACAGACTAACGGCAACGCGACCGGGGAACCAAATTTCTTCGGCCCTCCGGTCGCGTTAACGGAAGAAGCTTAATTCTCTTCGCGCTTGTCCTGAATCTTGGCAGCAACTTCGTTGAACTTGTCCTTCACAGCCTCTCCAGCCTCGGACACCTTCTCACGGGCCTCACCAGCAAGCTGGTCGAACTTACCCTCGTTCTCCAAGCCCTTATCGTCGGTCAAGTTGCCCAGAGCTTCCTTACCCTTGCCCTTGAGCTGGTCAGCGGTAGCTTCAAAATCAGCCATGATCTCTCCTTCTAAATCTCGTTTGTAACAGTGGGTCCCATGGTAGGGACGATCACCTGCCCAATGTGTAACAATTCAGTGTCAATCCACACAGAAAGGCCCTGATCAGCGTAAACGCTCAAAAAATCCCGCCAACAAACCAGCGGTTTCCGCCTCCAGGACACCGCCGCGCACTTCGACGGTGTGGAGGTGGGTGGGGTCCCGCAATACGTCGATAAGCGAACCGACTGCCCCCGTTTTTGGCTCATACGCACCGAAAACAAGCGAGCTCACACGCGCACCCAGCACAGCACCCGCACACATCGTGCACGGCTCAAGCGTGACCACGAGCTCACACCCATCCAACCGCCACGTGCCTAACGCCTCCGCCGCAGCACGCATAGCGACGATCTCCGCATGCCCCACCGGATCCCGATCACACTCGCGTCGATTCGTCCCCGCAGCTACCTCGCGGCCATCCGGGCCGTAGACAACTGCGCCGACAGGGATATCACCGGGTGGCGTTGTACGCGCGACCTCAATAGCGCGGCGCATCCGTTCTTCCGCGCGACGTTGGGGCTCACTCACCGGAGCACGTCATCCAACGCATCGGCGAAGCCAAGCTCCTCCGCGATGGCCTCAATGATGGCGGAGGGGTCTGACATCGGATCATCCACGAGCACCGCAAGGACCTCCTCCGACAAACCGATATCCTCCAAAATGGCAAAATCTCCATCAGCCCAACTGTCAACATTATCCAGCTCATCCGGAGCAATATCCGGAACCTCCAAGCCAGCCTGATCACAAATATCGGCCGCGAAATCATCATCCACAGCCATCGTGACATCCGAGATGAGCACGCGGATACGCGACGGGCCAGGCCGAACGATGACGAGGTACTCCTCCTCCACGTTGAGTAGCGCGAACGCCGCCCCCTCACTCCGCAGACTCCGAACCGCCTGGACAGAGGTCTTTAACGTCTCAAAAGAGTCCTCAAACTCCGCCACACGCCAACCACCATCACAGCGCGCAACCGTCACCGCAAAGCCATCCTCAAAGCCCGCCTCACTCATGCCTAGTGAGATTACTCGCGTTATGGAAAACTTGGGAGAGTGATCGACCAACTCCGCCCAGACTCAATCTCCAGCGCCCAACGCGCCCTCCCACCCATCTGCATCGTGGGCCTAGGGCTCATCGGCGGATCCATCATGCGCGACCTCGCGGCCGAAAACATCACTGTCTTCGGCTACACCCACACCAAGGCTGGTGTGCGCGCCGCCACCCGTGAAGGTTTTGATGCGCACAATGACCTCACCGCGGTATTGTCGCGTGCCTCCTCCACCAACGCCTTGATCATCATCGCCGTACCCATGCACGCCGTGGCTGACATCCTCGATGCCATTGCCATGTACGCGCCGAACTGCGGTGTCACCGACGTAGTCAGTGTGAAACAGGGGGTCTACGAACTTATTCAGGAACGCGGAATGCAACCACGCTACGTCGGTGGCCACCCCATGTCGGGCACCGAGGACTCTGGTTGGGGCGCCTCCAAAAAAGGCCTGTTCAAACGGGCCGCCTGGGCCATCACCTATGACTACGCCGTGGAATGCGACGCCGCCGGCTACTCCGTCCCCCGCGACTGGATCGATCTCTTCTACAACGTGTGCAAACTCGCCCGCATCTGCGGCGCCGAAGCCGTCCCCGTCTCCGTGGCCAAACACGATGAAGCCGTTGCCCGCGTCTCCCACCTGCCACACGTCCTGGCGGAAGCACTCTCCATTGTCGGCGACCGTGGTGGCACGCTTGCCCAATCCCTCGCCGCCGGTTCTTTCCGCGGCGCCACCCGCGTTGCTAGCACGGAACCTGAACTCGTCCGCGCCATGTGCGAAACCAACGCTGATGCCGTTGTGAAAACCCTCGACGAGATGCTGGAACTGCTGCAGAGCGCCCGCGAATCCCTCGCCGCCCCCACCCCCTCCATCGAACAACTAGCCGGCGCCGGCTACCGCGCCTCCACCCGCATGGGCGCCCGCCACGGCGCCCGCATCGAATCCGTCTCCCCCATCAAAATCTCCTCCCGCCCCGTCATGCGCGTCCAACTCGGCGCACCCGGCTGGGTCAAAGCACTCCAACAAACCGAATCGCTCGGCGGGCGTATCGACGTGTTCTAAAGCCCAGTTCTAGAACCCACGCCGGCTCAAAACCCAGACTTTGGCGCATGAGCCTTTCATCGTGGAATCTTCCAAGCTTCCGCCCGCCCGGCATGGCAGAGCGCGGCCTAACTTTTTTCGGTTTGTAGGGAACCGGGCTGTTTGTGCTGGATCTGTGACTTCTTCGCGTGTTCTGGTGCGTGGTTTCGCGCGCCTGGCCTGTGGATAGTTTTGGGTTATCCACAGGCCGTTTTGGCCGTTTGCTGCGCGTTTGCGGGTTTCGGTTTAGCGTTGCCGGCATGAATCCTTTTGCAGCGCTCGTGGCGGGTTTAACGAACCCGATGGATACCTTGGCATCCTTTGATGCCCAGGTGCTTAACGCGGTTGGCTGCAGCCCTGCTCGTGTTCGCGAATGGACCAAGCTCCACGCGGTCTACTACGGGAAAACGACGTTCACCCGCAAACAAGCAGACGCGATTACGGTGGCACGCTCTACGCAGAAGTCCTTGGATCAGCTTGTCTACATCGAAAGCCGCCTCGTTGGGGTCAAAGACCCCGGACAGAAGTGGGATCTGCGCCTTGCCCTGCTTTCCATCCCGGGGGACTATAAAACGCTTCAGCGTCGGGCGAAGACCATCGTCCCGGAGGTGGACAAACCCGCCGCGGAACCAACGTTGGGGTTTGGGCGCTCACGTAAAAAGAGGCGCCCTATCATCATCACGGCTAGAGAAGAAGACGCTGCAGCCATCGAGTACGCACTACGCCACACCTTGACTGACGGTCCTGCTGGCCCACAGATGTACGAAACATTCATGACGATGCTCGGCCTGCGCCCTTCTGAGGACAACGAAGCCACAACCCCGGCTTCTGTTGCCCCAGCTGTGGCACCTGCTGTGCCCCGCCCGCTGATCCTGGTCCCACTGCCGGACTACATCACCATCATCGGCGGTGACGGCGACGACACCATCCTGGGGCTAACCGATGGCACCACCATGACTGGAGCCGAGTACTTAGCGCAGCATCAAGGGGAGCAACTGGAGGTGGCGTTATTCCACCCGCAGGAAGGTGCGGTCAACCTGTATGACACGCAACGGTTCGCCAACCGTAAACAACGCGACCTGGCACGGGCCACACTGCCAACCTGCCCGGTACCGGAGTGCCGGCATGCTGCCGATAACTGTCAAGTCCACCACATCCGTGCCTGGTCGAAAGGCGGGCACACCAATATGGATAACCTGGCGATGCTGTGCCGCTATCACAACCGCACCAACGATGACGACCCCGCACACGCCTACCGGGGCAGAGTAGAAAACATCCGGGGTGTCCCCATATGGCGATCACCCCGTGGACACCTCGTAGCCAACACTGTCCACCCCTACGGAGCGATGACACTGCTCTACGGAAGATAAGCGAGACACCTCACACCTCATGTCGAAAGCCAGCAACAGCTGGCCTTTCGGCATGCCCTAAAACAGGCTGCGACGTCCTTGTCCTGGCCTCAGTTGGATTACCTGGCGTTGTGAAGAGGGGCATCACCGATTCTGGACACACTTCCGTATCCTCTTCTGTTCCTCAACCCACTCTGCGACGCTGCTGATCTGTGTACGAACGGTTCATAAGTAGAATCCTCCAAGATTCCGTCCGCATCCCCTTTTGTCGTTTAACCCCCCTTAACCCACCCCTTACCCCGCCGGTACAGGTTAAACAAGAAAACCCGCACGTCAGTGCGGGTTTCTGATTGGTGCGCCCGGAGGGATTCGAACCCCCAACCTTCTGATCCGTAGTCAGATGCTCTATCCGTTGAGCTACGGGCGCATCCGCTGCTTTGCTATTCCAATTGCTGAGTCAGCGTTTGCAACGAGGTACAACGCTACACCACGCCCCAAGGAAGGCAAAATTGCCTGTTCAGGACTGTGGCCGGGGTACTAAACCTGAGTGCTGAACAAGGGCGCTGAATCCGCGGTTAGAGGCCGAGCACGGATGTGGCGATAAGGAAGTAGATCACCAAACCGGTGGCGTCGCAGAAGGTGGAGATGAACGGGTTGGAGAACACCGCCGGATCTGCGCCAACAGTCTTAGCCACGATAGGCATGGCACCACCCACGGTGGCGGACATGGTGCACACGGACAGCAGGGTTGTGCCGATGATGATGCCGATGTCGATGCCGAAGAAGATCCAGGCGGCGAGGAAACCCAGGAAGCCAAGAACGGCGCCAAGCATGAGGCCCACGCGGACTTCGCGCCACATGACTTTGAGGATGTCGGACTTGTGTACGTCGCCAAGCGCGAGTGCCCTTGTCACTGTGGTGGCGGCCTGGTTGCCGGTGTTACCGCCGGTGCCGGTGAGAAGTGGGATGAACAGGGAGAGCACTACGGCTTGTTCGAGTTTTCCTTCGAAGATGTCCAGCACCTGCACTGTCAACGTGGCCGACACAGCCAGGACAAGCAGCCAAACGATGCGGGACTTGACCAACGTGATGAGTGGGGTGGCCAGGTAAGGGGTTTTCAGCGCTTCCGCGCCACCTTGGCGGGCGGAGTCCTCCGTGTCCTCACTCTCAACAATGTCTTGGGCTTCGTCGAAGGTGAAAATGCCCACCAGTTTGCCGTTGGTGTCCACCACCGGCACCGCCAATAGCGATAGCGGCAGGAACCAGCGGGCGGTTTCCTCCGCGTTGTCGGTGACACACACGGTGGGGGTGTCCACCAGGAGCTCAGACATCTTCACATCATCGTCTGCGAGAAACAGCGCCCGCATCTTCACAACGCCTTGCACGTTCCGGCCACGGTCAATGACCGGGAGGGTGTACAGGGTTTCCAGCTCTTCGTGTTGCTCGCGCAGCAGATCCCGGACCTCATGGGCAGTCATGTCCGTGTAGATCTCAGCGATCTCCGGCGACATCGCGCGACCAACGGTGCCACGCTCATACCCCAGGACAACGTTGGTGTGCTCCTGGTCAGACTCGTCCAATTCGCGCATGAGGCGGGCGGCGACTTCGGGCGGGAGCTCGTCGATAAGCATGGCCCTGTCTTCCGCGCCGAGATCTTCGAAGAAGGCCCCTACACCATCGCTACCCAGCGCGTGCACCATCGCCGCCTGGTGGTAGGGGTCAAGCGCATCGAAGACCAGCCCGGCACGCTCCGGCGGCAGGAGGCGGAAAATCACGGCACCACGCTTGAGCGAGGTGCGCTCGATCAGACTGATGATGTCATTGAGCTGGGCCTCATCGAGCAGAGACGAAACCTTCTCCGCATCATGGCTGCGAAGATGATTCTCAACCTGCTTTTCAAGCTCATACAGTGCATCGAACTGTTCAACCGCAGTCATGGCCGCGCCCCCTTTTTGAGGTGACAACTTATCCGGACAGGTCGGAGAGGATAATCCTCGGCCAGCGTACGCACCCAAAAAAATTTGGTGCGCCCGGAGGGATTCGAACCCCCAACCTTCTGATCCGTAGTCAGATGCTCTATCCGTTGAGCTACGGGCGCATGGCGGAGATGACAGGATTTGAACCTGCGGACCTCGTGAAAGGTCAACTCCTTAGCAGGGAGCCCCAATCGGCCACTCTGGCACATCTCCAGACCGGATTACAGACTACCCATAATCATGCAAGCAACCAAAACCCCGCCGCGCTAGACTGGCGCACCATGATCCGTGCTGACCTTGCTGCCATCCCGCCGTATGTCCCCGGAACGTCGGATCCGGATGCCCTGAAGTTGTCGTCCAACGAGGTTGCAGGGGCGCCGTTGCCCGCGGCGGTAGAGGCGATGACGCGTGCTGCGCTCGGCGCCAATAGGTACCCTGATATGGGCGCGTCCACGCTGATCAATGCGCTTGCGCGTCACCTTGGTGTGGAGCCAGCCAACGTGGCGCTCGGCTGCGGCTCGTCCGCGCTGTGCCAGCAACTCGCGCAAGCCACCTCCCAGCCCGGAAACAGCATTGTCTTTCCGTGGCGCAGCTTCGAGGCGTACCCCATCTTCGCGCGCATCTGCGGCGCGGAGCCTCGTCCGGTGCCCTTGCTTATCGACGAGCGTTTGGACCTCCCCGCCATCCTCTCCGCCATCGATGACACCACTTCCCTGGTGTTCATCTGCAGCCCGAATAACCCGACGGGTGCTGTGGTGACGGCGGATGAGTTCGCCTCGTTCATGGCGCAGGTTCCCCCGCACGTGACGGTGGCGTTGGATGAGGCCTACTTCGAGTTTGTCCGGGACCCGAACGCTGTAAACGGTCAGGAGATCTGGAGGGAGTACCCGAATGTGGTGTGCCTGCGGACATTCTCCAAGGCATATGGCCTGGCCGGTGTGCGCGTGGGCTACGCCTTCGGCAACGCGGAACTCATCACCGCCATGAACAAGGTGGGTGTGCCGTTCCAGGTCAACTCCGTGGCGCAGGCAGGAGCCCTGGCCTCCCTGAAACACGCCGACGAGCTCTTGGCACGAGTGGAAGACACCGTGGATGTGCGCGATGAGGTTGCTGACCACATTGGGGCGCAGCGCTCCCAGGCCAACTTCGTGTGGCTGCCCGCCCCGGACGCGGACTGGGCGCCACGGGTTGCC
>NZ_VXKH01000025.1 GCF_008693065.1 Corynebacterium tuscaniense
CGCCACCACGGCGTGCACCGGCAAGCCCAGCTCTGCCGCGAGTGAACCGCGTGCCAGCAGCAAGGTGCCGCCGCCTTCCGCCTCCAGGAATCCGCCGCGGCGCCGGTCGTTGGCGCGGGAGATGAAGCGATCATCAATGCCTTGGGCTGTCATCTTGGCTGTTTCTGCCGTGGCGTTCATGTCACCGAAGCCCTGGAGGGACTCCACCTGCACATCATCAATACCACCGGCGATGACAAAGTCCGCCTTGCCCAGCGCGATCTTGTCCACGGCCTCTTCCACACTCACCGCTGCCGTCGCACATGCGCCAACCGGGTGAATCATGGAACCATAGCCACCCACCAAAGACTGCATGGTGTGCGCCGCCACCACGTTCGGCAGAGCTTCTTGCAGGATGTCGCTTTGGCGCTCCTCCCCGATGAAGCGGGAGACGAAGACCTTGTGCAGCGATTCCATGCCACCGATACCGGTGCCTTGGGTGGTGGCCACCAAGGAGGGGTGCACTGCCTGCATGAGCTCGCCTGGTGTGAACCCCGCAGTAATAAAGGCATCGACAGCGGTGACAAGATTCCATGCGGCGATCCGGTCCATGCCGTCGACCATTTGCGCCGGAATGCCCCACTTGGTGGGGTCGAAGTCATCCGGAATTTGGCCGGCTACCGTTCGCGTGAGCGTTGCCTTCTTCGGCACAAACGCACGTGCACCAGCCAGACGTGTCACCGTCCACTCGCCATCGGACTGGCGGACCACCGTTTTGTCCGGATCTGCGGTTTCGTGGTCGCGCGCTTCTTCCTCCGAGGCCACTGTGAACGTGATGTCGCGGTCCAGGTAGACCTGCTCCACATCCACGGAGCCTTGGTCTGTGAGGAAGTATTTATCCGTCAGTGTGCGGATACCGCAGCGTGCCACGACCTCAGCCCGGAAGCGGTTGAAGATGTCTTCCTCCGCAATCTCCGTACCGTCCGCGTCGTACCAGCCCGGGTTCGGATCTTCAGACCACGTGATTAACCCCATCATCCAGGCCAGTTCCAGCACGCCAGCAGCAGTCAGATCCACATCGCCTGAGCGCTCAATGCTATATTCAGCTTCCTTGCGGGTACGGCCGGAGCCCCAGCTGGACACCTCGCCCACACCGACAATGACCACCATGTCTTCGAGGGAGCACTGCACATCCGCGACTTGCGCCGGCGAGGGTTGCTGCGGGGATGCCACATTCGGCAAAGCGCGCACAGTAGCGCCTTCTTCGCTTATCGACGCCCCCTGTGCCGCCCCATCACGCCCCGACCGTGCCAGCTCCGTAATGGAAATTCCAGCATCAGCGAGCCCGCCCGTGAGATCAAGATCAAGCGGGGCGTGCTTTGCCTGCTCACGGAATTCGAGGGTGGCCAGCCCCATGAGCTGCGAGGAGATTTCCTCCGGGCTCCACACGTGAATACCGGCTTCTTCCGCAGCTGGAATAAGCCCGTCGTTTCCACCCATCAGGTGCGTGCCCGCGACCCAGCCAATGCGTGCTTGGGCCAAGGTCACGCCGTCTGGCCAACCGGCCTCAGCGGACCACTTGTTCACAATCGCATCGAATGCAGCCTTGACCTCGCCGTAGGCACCATCACCACCGAAGGTGCCGCGGTTCGGTGAACCCGGCAACACAACATGAGTGCGCGTTGCGGGGTAGTGGTCACCGCGCTGCGCCAAATCCGACAGACCAGCGATGGTGCGCTCCACCGACCACAGCAGCAAACGTGCTTGCGTTTCCGCATTACCGCCGACATCGGCCAAGGAGCCGGATACTGCCGGTGCTGCGAAGGGGAACGCCAGAGTCGGTGTCATGGCAGGTTTGATGATCTTCACATCCTTGCCCACCGTCTCCTTTTGTTCCGAACCAATCCAGGCGATCAAGGCATCAATATCGCGGTAGGAGGACAGATTGGCTGCCACGAGCCACAGGCTGGCACTCACGGAGGCGTGCTCGGCATAAAGAGTGCGCGCAAATTCCTTGCGGGACTGGCTCACATTGGACGCAGTCATGATCACCGTTGCACCACCAGCGAGCAGCTTCTCCACGAGTGCCGTAGCAATAGATCCCGGTGCTGCACCCGTCACCAGCGCAATGTCGCGTGCATACGGTTCGTCTGCCTGAGACTGCGCAGCGGAGGCGATGTCACGCAACAGTTCCGCGCGTTGTGCGCCAGTGTTTTCCGCATACCACTGCGCTTGCTGCGCAATCGTGTCACCGGTGCCTGCAAAACGTGCCGGTTCAAGGTCAGACTGACCAAGGGCGACGCGCGCGAGGTCTTCACGGGCTTGTGCCCAACGGTCATCGAACAACACCGCCTTGCGCTCGTCGAAAACCGGGGTGACCTGCTTGACCCAGCCGGAACCAAGTTCTGCCTCGATTGTCTCCACGATGGTTGTGTCAGGAGCGAGGACTTCGGCCGTCTCTTCTTCCACACCCAGCTTGTTCAACAGTGTGCGGGCTGTGGCCACGAGAGTGTCGGTGACCTCTTCCTTGTACGCATCCAGTGCCGCGGAATCCACCACGCCACCGCCCGACGCATTCGCCTGCGATGCTTGGGACACTGCAACACCGTGGCGCGCAGCAACATTCTGCACGGCTTGGTCAACCATCGCGCTGACCTCTGCCTTGGTCGCTGCCGTAGGCAGGGTGGCAAGGGAACCACCGCGGACAGAATCCTCCGCACGGCTGCCCAACAAGATCTCAGCCTCCACGTGTGGAGTCCACGAGGCCGGGAGCCCCCACGCGGAGCCAAGATGATCCTCAACAAAGGCTAGTTTCAGGCCGGCTCCGCCAAGCAATTGGCGCAGGCGCGTGCCCACTGCCTCAGATAGCACCGTGCCAAACGGGCTATATCCCGGTGCTGCGGTATTAACACGTTGGTACAGGGTTGCCACATCAGCTTCGGCCGCGCCATCAATAGCCGGTACACCAAGCTCCGCCGACATGTCCATCAGCAGCTGGTTACGGCGCGACGACACGCCACCGGTCAACTCTTCGATCGTGTCAGAATCATTGATCTGCTCCGGGCGGATCTTGTTCTGTAGTGCAAAGAGCACTTCGATTGCGTCTGCCGCGTGGAAAGCTAGCTCCTCGGCGGGGCCCGCAGGGGCCGCCGCCACTGCCACTGGTACCGCTGGTGCGGTTTCTGGTGCGGAAGGAGCAGGTGCGGGCGCTGCAGCAGTTTCGGTGTCGGTTTCCGGTGCTGCGTCTTCAGCGGGTGCAACCTCTTCCGGGTCGGGTGCGACCACCACATCTTCAAGCATGACCACGTCCTGGCTGGATTCCACGTTGAACACGGGGACATGAATGCCCACAACGTCCATTTCACGCTTAGCTAGGTTGGTCAAGGTCGGGGAGGAAGCAAGACCAACTTCAATGATCTGCTCCACCCGCGGCAAGAGGAAGTCCTGGGTTTCAATCCAGCGCACCGGGGAAGCAAACTGCCATGCCAAAAGCTCAATCAACAAGGTGCGTGCCAAGGTGTTGCGGTCAGTGTTCTCCGGTGTCATGCCGCGCAGACGCTCGGAAGGAACCTCAGCCAACACGGAGTCGATGAACTCTTGAGTCAGTTCGAAGGGGCGGGCAACCAGGTTGGGGATGTAGCGGTGGACCAACGTGTCAACGTCGATAAGCTCGGGCAACAGCTCATCCAGCTTCTCTGCGAAGTCGGCGACACCGCCGCGCAACACGCGGGAGTGGAAGGGGACATCCACACCCGGCACCGTGACATAAGCGCGCGGATTGATGGCGTTCGCTTTCTCATGCAATGCAGCAAGCCCGCGCTTCGTGCCGGCGATGGAGTACTGCTGGCCCTTGATGTTGTAATTCACAATCTCCAGGAACTCACCGGTGTCCTCGGCTACCTGTGCGACGTAGGCTTCGACTTCTTCCGGACCGACACCGATCATGTTCGGGCGCAGCGCACCCATGCCGTAATCAGAGTTACCCTCCGCATCACGCGGCACCAAAGAGCCCATGGCAGAACCACGCGAGTACACAATGTCAATCACAGCTTCGAGCTCGAAAATGTGGCCCAAAGATGCGAGCGCCGTGTACTCACCAAGCGAGTGGCCCGCATAGTAAGCATCCGAAGCAAGCGCGTTGCCTTCACGCAAACGCTCAGTCTGCGCATACGCCACAACAGCGAGTGCTACCTGCGTGAACTGCGTCAGATGCAGCACGCCTTCGGGGTGCTTGAATTCGTGCCCGCGCACGTCAAGGCGCGCCGGGTTCTCATCCACAATGCGTTGGATAGAAAAACCGTGCTTAGTGCGCGTGTGGCGATCTGCCCGGCGCCACACATCACGCGCGGCGGGAAAGGCATCCCGGTCACCCTTACCCATTCTTTCAGTCTGAATGCCTTGGCCTGGGTAGACATACGCCGTCTTCGGCTGCGCCAACAGTGCTTGGCCGCGTGAAACAACATCACCATTAATCCGGCACGTCACCTCGAGTGCCTGGTGGATACCCTTGCGGCCCACGCGCTCAGCTGTGATTTCCACCTCATCGTTCAGCTGCACCATTCCAAACATGGAGTAGGTCCATCCGACAACTTTGCCGTGGCGGCCAGCGAGGTGCTGGGCTGTTGCGGATAGCCACATGCCGTGCACCAGTGGCGCCTGCAGGTTCACCAACGCGGAGGCGTTGTAGGAGGTATGGATCGGGTTATAGTCACCCGACACCAGCGCAAACGGGGTCATATCTGCCGGTGCATGCACCACCGCACGGTCCACGAAGGAACGCGGTGTTGCCTCCACCAACTGCGAGGACTTCCCGCCACCATATTCGGGTGCTGCGACCGGCGTTGCCGTGCCCGTGGCCCTGCCACGAATGGCAAAGCGTTGCATCTGGGTGGCCACCGTTTCACCGTCAGAGGTCAACTCAAGCTCAACAGTGACAATGCGACCGGAAGCGGACTCTGCGATGGATGTGCACTTGGACTCCACATCAATGGTGCGACCATCAGCGAGTTCGTCCAATGGCACGCGCAGGTCAATGACGTGATCTAAGTGGACAGCGTTGAGCAGGCCCTCGATCACCGGGTAACCATCTGCGAGTTGACCCGAGCCAAGTGCGGTGTAAATCGCCGGCCAGCAGGGGCCGACGAGCACATCGGGGGTGCCAAGGACTTGTCCGGTGTTTCCACCTTCTCCTGCGTTGCCGCTTGCCGGCAACGCAGCGCCGGTGACTGCCGAGTGTGCCGCAAGCAGCGATGGTGGCAGGGTGAAGGAAGACCGGGCCAGGCCAAACGGCGCGTCCTCGGACGGCGCTTCAAGCTCCGGCATGGCAATGATTGCGTCGCCTGCCTCGGACACGGAACCCACGCCAGCGAGGCCTTCAAGCAGATCAAACACGCTCTTCGGAAGACGTTCGCGCGAGACAACAGGTGAAGCACCGGTGCCCGCGCCCGCTGGAATGTCCACCGGGATGGTCACCTCACGCACGTAGAACGGGCGCTGATCGTCCGGCAGGTGGTCCCATGCGGAATCAGCGTGAATCCGAATGGTCCATTCACGCTCACCCGCAGCATTCACCTCGGACGTGAGGGTAAAAGCATCCTCATCCAGCGAGTACGCCGGGTTGGCCATCAGGTGCCCATGCCACACCAACGTTGGGCAGGACCGCAGGTAGGCTGCCTCATCCTCAGCATCGTGCAGGCGGGAGAAACGGGGGAGGGGGGTCACGCCACCGTCGATAAGCGACTGCGTCGTCGTATCCTCAAACCTGTCCAGAAGCTCCGCGACCGGCTCATTTTTCTTCGTGATGCCCGCCACAGCCACCGGGCCCGGAATAATGCGCACCTGGTCCGCGGTGTAGCGCTCATCCTGCGCTTGCCACAAGGTGTCCTTGCCAAACCACATCTTCAAATCCCCATCCAAGGCTGGCACCCACGGCATCGGCTTCGGGTAGGCGTAGTGCAACCCAATCCACCACGCCGCATCGCGCGGGGACACTTTCACCGTGCGGGCCTGCGGATAATGAGCGAGAAGCTTTTCGACGCCGTCTTGCGGATCCACCCCTTCCCCTTCCGGGAACAACGTGGGGATTTCCCCATGGTCAACCTCATTGAGGCGTGCTTCGATGCGCTGCATCAACGCGATGAAACGCTTATCCCAACTGCTATCCACAAACGGCGCTGCAAGGTCCACGAAACGCTGCACCCACTGCGCATACGTCATGTCCTCAACATCGCCGAAGTAGGGCTTCGACGTCTTCGACAGAGCCTCGATGATCTCATCGCGGTGTGCCTCATACTCCTCAATATCCAGCGAGGTGATCAGGCGTGACGCCTTGGCAAAGGAGTTATCCAGGTCATGCAGATCAGCCAGCAGGTGCGACTGGGACGACGCCACACCGCTAACACCCTGACCGCGGCCAACCCAACCCCCGTTGTGCTCCGGCGGCAAACCTGGAGTATCCACCAGCAGCTGCTTGACGGAGTCCGTGGCTTTGGCTTCCTTCGTGGCCATCGCCACCGTGCCCACAAAGACACCATCTACCGGCATCTTTGCCAGGCCGAATTTTTCCGACCAGGTACCGGTGATCAACTCCGCAGCGCGCGCAGGAGAGTAGACGCCGCCACCGACGGTGAGCACCGCGTTGTCATGCGCGCGGATCTCCGCATAGGTTTCCAGCAGCATGTCTTCCAGATCAACCCACGAGTGATGCCCACCCGCATGGCCGTCTTCGACCATGAGGATCACCGAATCATCTGGATTGGCTTCTGCGATCTTCAGCGCGTCGCGCACCTGCTGCGTCGTGCCCGGCTTAAACGCGATGTAGGGGAAACCATCACGGTGCAGCTGCGCAAGAAGCTCTGTTGCCTCCTCAACCTCGGGGATGCCAGCGGAAATACACACACCGTTAAATGGTGCGCCCGCAGCGCGTGCTTTGGGCACCATGCGGGTCTGCCCAAACTGCAAGTTCCACAAGAAGCGGTCGAAGAACATGGTGTTGAACTGTGCGGTGCGGCCCGGCTGCAGGAAGCTAACAAGACTGTCTTTGTGCTTGCCAAACTCCTCCTCGGAGTACATGCCACCACCGGCAAGCTCCGCCCAGTAGCCGGCGTTGGCGGCAGCCGCCACAATCTCACCATCGGCCGACGTCGGCGTCATACCGCCCAAGATGATGGGGGATAGGCCGGTCAGCGCAGAAAATCGCGTCTGCGTGTAGGACTTGCCGTCAGGCAGCGTGATCACGCGTGGGGCATATTGCGAATAATCCGCCGCAGCCGACAGCTTTTCACCCGGACGCGCCAAGGCATCGCGTTTGGTGGGGGTGGACGCATCAATCACCGGCACACCGGCGCCACTGACAAGCGTGGAAATGATGCTTGTGGTGCCCTTATCAAGTGAGATCACATGGCTTGCGCCTTGACGCAACAGGTCACGGACGGTGCTGGTGAAATCAAACGTGTCCACGAGGATGGTCTGCGCAAGTTCACGCGGGGTTGTGCCAGCGAACGTGATGCCACAGTCTTCCGCCCACTGCGCAGCCTGCTCCACCGCCGCCATATTGCTTGCAACATGGAACGGGTAGGCCACGTCCAAGTAATCAAACGTTGGCTGAATTTCAGATCCGCCGAATTCAACCTCGAGGCGGGAGTTGTAATCACTTGCCTGCGACTCGATCGCACTTTGCGCACGCTCCAACGCCTCCGGCGTGCCGGAGAGCACCACGTGACGGCGCTCATTGATCACGCTTAACACCGCGCCTGAATCCTCCGGCACAAAGTCATTGATCTGATCAACCGTGAGACCACGCACCGACAGCATACGGCTGCGTGCATCCGTCGCACCGTAATCATTCGTCGCGGCAGCACCCAGGATGAAAGCAAAAGCAAGAGCGTTCTCCACAGTCTGCCCGTCGCCTTCAGGGTCCATTGCTACTGCGCCAAGTACACCTTGTGAATGCCCACCGAAGTGGACGTTGTTCAGATCCAGGCCAAGCTCCGCGAGGTGCTCAGCTGCAGCGATCTGCGCGAGCAGAATTGCCGGCACGCTCACAGCCGGAAACGCATCAACTGGTGCGACATGCGGCTCATTGTTCAGTGCGTCCCGGATCCGCTGTGCTACTCCCGGCACGACGGATGCCAAGGGGCGCGCGACAGGGCCCGTGATTGATGCGGCACTGTCAAGCAGTTTTTCCATCCGCTCACGAGCAGCAGGAGAGGTAACCCCCGCATCAAACAAAGCCTGCTGCCATGCGCTGCCTTGACCGGGGAAGATCAGTGCAGGAGTGGTGAGAGCCTGAATCGGGGCAATAATCATGATGTTTTCCTTCAAAGGTCTAGAAATAGTGGCTGGAAACAATATCTGGAAACAAAAATTGGGTATTAGAGCGGGATATTGCCGTGCTTACGCATCGGTCGGGCGACAACTTTGTCCTTGAACAGGCGCAGGTTCGCTGCAATGGCGGTGCGAGTTTCGCGGGGCAAAATCACGGAATCCACCAGGCCACGTTCCGCAGCTCTATATGGGTTGAGTACCGTGTCCTCGTACTCGCGCTCGAAACCTGCGACGAGCTGTGCCAGATCTTCCTCGCTCATCCCAGATTCTTTGGCTGCGGCGATGTCCTTGCGGTTGATAAAACCCACAGCACCCGCAGCGCCCATCACTGCGATCTGTGCGGTCGGCCATGCCAGGTTCACATCTGCGCCCAAACCCTTCGAACCCATCACGCAATACGCGCCCCCGTATGCCTTGCGCATGGTCACAGTGATCTTCGGCACGCTGGCCTCGCCGTATGCGTACAAGAGTTTCGCCCCGCGGCGCAGAATGCCGTCATGCTCTTGGGCAGAACCGGGCAAGAACCCCGGAACATCCACCAGCATGACAATGGGGATATTGAAGCTATCGCAGGTTCGGATGAAACGCGCGGCCTTCTCGGCGGAATCAATATCCAAACAGCCTGCTAACACCATGGGCTGGTTAGCTACAAAACCCACGGCTTGGCCTTCCACACGACCAAAAGCAGTGACCACGTTTTCGGCGCGCTGTTCCATGACTTCCAAGTACTCGCCGTCATCGGCGACACACGCGATGACCTCACGCACCTCATACGGTGAGTTGGCGGAATTGGGAATGAGCGAATCGAGTTCCGCGCACGCCTCCTCGTCCGCCTCCGCCGGGGTGCCGGGATGATGGCCGAAAGGGTGTGGGACAGCGGTGCGCTGGCGGTTGTTGGACGGCAGATATTCCAAAAGCTCGGCCACCCAGTCCAGGGCGTCCTGGTCATTGTCTGCAACGTAATGGCAGTTACCGGCCTGCTGCATGTGGATCCAGGCGCCACCGAGTTCTTCTTGGCTGATCTCTTCGCTGGTGACGGTTTTGATTACATCCGGTCCGGTGACAAACATCTTCGAACTTTCATCGACCATGACCACGAAATCCGTCAATGCCGGGGAGTAGGCATTGCCACCAGCGCATGCGCCCATGATGACGGAGATCTGTGGCACCACACCGGATGCCTCGATGTTGTGGCGAAAGGTCTGCGCGATCCAATCCAGAGAGACAACGCCATCTTGGATGCGTGCACCCGCGCCCTCGTACAAGCCGATGAGCGGGCGCCCGGTTGTGACGGCGAGTTGCTGAATTTTGGTCATCTTCTCGCCGTACACCTCACCCAGTGCGCCACCGAAAACAGTGCCGTCCTGGGAGAAAACACACACTTCCCGGCCGTCTATCGTGCCCGATCCAGTGACGATGCCGTCGGTGACCGGGCGCTTGGACTGCATCCCAAAATCATGGGTGCGGTGGCGTGCGAATTGATCAGTTTCAACAAATGAGTCCTCATCGAGGAGGTAATCAAGGCGCTCGCGTGCAGTAAGTCGACCCGCAGCGCGCACCTTGTTGAGCGGTTCAGCGCCAACCGGTTCCGCAGCTTCGGTGCGACGCCGTAATAAGTCTTCATTCTTTTGCGACGTAGTTAGGGGAGGGGAAGAAAAAGGCGAACTAGTTTCGCCATCGAAACTATCAGACATATAGGCATAGTAAACCTATTGAGCCGAAAGTCACGAATTGCCCCCAAGATTCACAGGGGGAAAGCGGTAAAGGGGTTTAGGTTGGAACCATGTGTACAGGAATGTTTATCGGGACAGATGTTGTCCACGTCCCGTCCTTTGCTTCGCAGCTTGACCAGGAAGGATCCACATTTCTTCGCGTATTCACGGACCGCGAATGGCGCGCATGTGCCCCGAAGGCTGACCGCGCAGCGTCGCTTGCGGCGCGGTGGGCCGCGAAAGAGGCCTACATCAAAGCGTGGTCCCAAAAACTCTATGGCGCACCGCCAATCATCGACCCGGCAGAACTGAACTTCGCAGAAATAGAAGTAGTGCAGGATGCTTTTGGGCGCCCCACGCTTGAATTGCATGGGGACGTAGCCGCGTTGGGCGTGCCAGTTGCCAGTGTGTCATTGAGTCACGACGGCGATTACGCCATGGCAACGGTTCTCGTTGTGGCAGAGTAGGCCGACAAGGGGAATCAGGCTAAAGCTCGATTGCGGCGAGATCTCGTATGCGCTGCGTGATCTTCACATTGCCCTTGCCCTCACGGTCACGTTTCATAATGAGTTTCGCGGCGGCCACTTGACCTTTATTGATCTTGGTTGAAGCCGGGGCTGCTTCACGTGGGGATTTGTTTGTAGCGGTTTCCATCATCTCGCCTCCTTTTTGTCTGCAATTTCGCTGGTGATTGTGTTGTCTATGTTATCTTATTCCGTCGAAGAATCCACCACGGTTTCCAGGAGTGCATCGATAAGCTTTTGCTTCTCTGTTCGCAAGAAGGGCAGACCATCTAGAGAATCTAAAACTGCCACGCCAATTTGTATTTCCGTTTGATTGTTGTCTTTGCACAAGTCAGCTGCCCAACGTAGATTGGCGTACCATTCTTTGGATTGGTCTTGCTTACGGCTATTTCGAACCGTGTGATCAACTCCGGCCCATGCTATACCCGCTGCACAGACCGGACCGAATAGGCGCGCAATGAAATCAAGCGTGGTTTTCGCACCATCAGGTGTGCTGGTTGCCAAAGCTATTGCGAAACCAATGGATGTGAAGACTGCTACGCCGGTAATAACCCACGGCACTATTTCTTTCCAGCTGCCCACTGCTTCCCCCGATGTGTCATCCCATAGGCGTAAAAGATTTTGGACCCAATCTTAGTGTGCGCCCGGTCACGGCCGGGGGATACACTGGCCACTATGTCTAAACAGCGTGTTCTTTCTGGAATCCAGCCGACCGCCGACTCGTATCATTTGGGTAACTACCTGGGTGCCCTGAAGCAGTGGATTGACCTGCAGGATGACTATGAGGCGTTCTATTTCATTCCGGATTTGCACGCGATCACGGTGGATCAGGATCCGGAGGAGTTACGTGAGCGGACGCTGAAAGGCGTCGCACAGCTCATTGCGTTGGGGATTGATCCGGATAAGTCCACGTTGTTTGTGCAGTCGCACGTCCCGGCGCATGCGGAGTTGACGTGGGTGCTGCAGTGTCTGACGGGCTTTGGTGAGGCCAGCCGGATGACGCAGTTTAAGGATAAGTCGGCGAAGCAGGGGCAGGACAGGACTTCGGTGGGTCTGTTCACGTACCCGATGCTCATGGCGGCGGATATTTTGCTGTACTCGCCGCAGCTCGTGCCGGTGGGGGAGGATCAGCGCCAGCACTTGGAGCTCACCCGCACGTTGGCAGAGCGTTTCAACGCGCGCTTTGGCAAGACGTTCGTGGTGCCGGAAGGGTTCATTCCGGAGGGCTCGGCGAAGATCTATGACCTGCAGGAGCCGACGGCAAAGATGAGTAAGTCGGGTGCGAACCCGAAGGGTTTGATCAACCTGCTCGACGATCCGAAGACCTCGGCGAAGCGCATCAAGTCCGCGGTGACGGACAATGACGGCGTTGTCGCTTTCGATCGTGAGAATAAGCCCGGCGTGTCCAACTTGCTGGCCATCCAGTCGGCGCTCACCGGCGAGGCGATCGATGCGCTCGTGCAGAAGTATGAGGGCCAGGGCTACGGGGCGCTCAAGGGCGATACGGCTGATGCGCTTGAAGCATTTACGACGCCGCTTCGCGCGCGCTACGACGAACTGATTGCGGACCGCGCTGAACTGGAAAACATTCTGTCTCGCGGTGCGGAGCGTGCACGTGAATTGGCTAATCCATTGTTGGCTGATGTGTATGAGAAGGTCGGCTTTTACGCGCCGAAACGCTAAACGCCGTTAAAGTGGGGCGAACACCTATTTAGAAAGGACCGCCACCACATGGCTACATCCACGTCACCCCGTAAGGGTTTTACGGACGAGCAGGGTATTGAGCGTGCCCACCCGAGCCAGGAAGATGAGGGGGTTGTGGCCGAGGTGAAGGAGAAAGCGCCTCCGATCGCTCACCTCATGCGCATGAATGATCGGTTTGGTGCGCAAGGCGGCAACCAGTTCGCTGCCGGTATTACGTACTTCTCAGTACTGTCGATTTTCCCGCTGACCATGTTGCTGTTCGCGGCAATGGGTTTTGTGTTGGCTGCGCGTCCTGATTTGTTGGAGCAGATTCAGGATCAGATCACGCAGTCTGTTTCTGGTGACACGGGTGAGATGGTGAATCAGATCGTGGAGTCCGCGATCGCTCAGCGTGGTGCGGTGGCCGGTATTGGTTTGCTGACCACGCTGTGGTCAGGCCTTGGCTGGATGAATCACTTGCGTACCGGCATCAGTGCCATGTGGTCGCTGGACGCGAATGAGGGCGGTGGCAACTTCGTAACGAAGAAGCTCGCGGACCTCGTCGCGCTTATCGGTTTGTTGGTTCTCCTCATCGTTGCTTTCGGCGTTACCGCAGTGGGCTCTTCCAGCTTGACGACGACGGCGATGGCCCACTTCGGCCTCGACACCTTCCCCGGCGCCCGGTTTGTGGTGTTCTTGGTTGCTCTCGCTGCCGGTATTGCAGCCAACTTCCTGGTTTTCTGGTGGATGGTTGTGTTCATGCCGCGCACAAAGGTGCCGAAGAAGTCTGGCCTCAAAGGTGCCCTGCTGGGTGCCGTGATCTTTGAGCTGATTAAGCAGTTCTCTACCGTCATCGTCGGCTCCGCAACGGGCAACCCGGCTGGCGCGATCTTCGGCCCGATCATCTCCCTGATGGTCGTACTCTACCTTGTCTGGCGCGTGGTGCTTTACGTGTCTGCATGGACCGCAACCACCGAGGAATCCCTGGCACTGGAGGAGCCGAAGATTCCGGAACCAGCTGTGATCAACATTCGTGCCGCTGCTGCCCAGCCGGACAACACTGGCCGCAACATCGGTGTCGGTGCGGCTATTGGTGCTGCTGGCGTTGCTGCACTTTCACTTTTGACGCGGCGTTAAGCCACGTACCCACGCCCGCCAGGGCGATCACCGTGGCAAAGACCGCGATGCCTTCCCACGGCAGCGACCTACCGTCGGCTGAGGTGGGATTATCGTTTGGGGTGGCGTCAGTTGAGGGGGAAGCGGCGGCGTCGATAAGCGATGCGACCGCTTGTGAACGTGGGACCGTATACCCCTCATGAATGAGCTGTTGAGTCTGCTCCCATGCGCGGGCGCGATCGACGGTTGTATCCAACACGATGGCCATGATGCGGCGTCCGTCGCGGTTTAGCGCCCCGACGAACGTGTGCTTCGCATCGTCCGTGAATCCCGTTTTACCGCCGATGCCATCCGGATCATTGAGGTAAAGCATGTTGTCGTTGTAAACATCAAAGCCTTCGTAGACCGTGCCCTCCCTCGTGGTGTAACCCGGGAAAGGGTAAGACTCCGTGGAAATGATCCGGGTGAACACCGGGTTTGCATACGCCGCGCGATATGCCAGGCCCATATCCCACGCGGAGGTGGACATCCCCGGCGCGTCCAGGCCTGAATAGCTGGCCACGCGCGTGTCTTTCATGCCCAGCTCAGCGGCTTTCGCGTTGACCTTCTCCAGGGTCTTTTCATCCCCGCCCAGAGCCTGCGCAAGCGCATGCGCCGCATCATTGCCAGACACCATGAGCAGACCGTGCAGGAGATCATCGACGGTGTACTCCCCACCGCCGCCCAAGCCCACCGCGGAGCCCTCCTGGCCAGCTGATTCCTCACTGACCGTCACCTTCTTATCCAGCGGCAACTCCTCAATAACCACCAGCGCCAGCAGCACCTTAATTATCGACGCTGGACGGTACCTCCCATGCGGATCTTTCATCGCAATAACATCCCCCGTATCGATGTCCGCTACCAACCACGCTGTGGCCAACACATCATCATTGACCGTGAAACCAGGTGGCGCAATGACACCACACGGCCCGTCATAGACCACCGGCAGCGGTGGCGGCGTCGGCAAACCCGGCGCAACGCGTTCCGACGTACTCACCGGCTCCGGCGGCCACGTCGCTTGCGGGCACCTGTCCGTGTTCGGGGCGTGCTCGCGCGGCGGTGGTGTGATCACGGTGTCAGTGGCGTTGAGGGCGTCGGTGGTGCCCTCGGCGCTGCCCGGGTCTGCGAAGGCAACAGGTACAGCGAGGAGTCCAGGGAGGAGCGCGGCAATGGCGGCGGTTTGCACGCATGCCCTGTGACGGGTCTTGGCCCGGCCGGTGGGGACGTCACAGGAAAACATGGTGGATCCAGTTTAGGCCTCGTTTACAGTGCTCCTTTGCGGCGCGCCCAGATAGCTAAGCCTCGCCTCAAAATCGTCCCTGACCTGCAGTTAGTTAGTATTACCTTGCTTGCGGGGTTGAATTGGGGCGGGGTAAACATTGAGCCATGAGCGAAAAGAAACCCCAGAACCCAAGCTCGGTCAGTGTCGTGGCGCCTGAAAACTCGCCGGAAGTCGAAGTAGAAATCCACGGCATGAGTGAAAAACTCAACCGTTTGCGCGCCGCTGTGCTTGGTGCGAACGACGGCATTGTTTCCACTGCTGCGGTGGTGGTGGGTGTGGCCGGCGCAACGTCCTCGATGCGTGAGATCGCTACCGCTGGTGTTGCTGCTCTTGTGGGTGGCGCCGTGTCCATGGCACTGGGTGAGTATGTTTCTGTCTCCTCACAGCGTGATGCGGAGGAAGCCGCGATTGAAAACGAACGCGGACTGCACGACGCCGATCCCGACGCAGAGTTCAAGCACCTCGTGCAGGCCTACAAGAACTCGGGCCTGAGTGATCAAACCGCTATCGCTGTTGCCCGTGAACGCACGAAGACCGACCCGCTCGGAGCTCATCTGGAAGTTCACTACGGCATCGACCAGAAAGATCTGGTCAACCCGTGGTCCGCCGCGATCGCCTCCTTCATCTCCTTCTTCCTGGGCGCGCTGCTGCCACTGGCAGCTGTGCTCCTCGCCCCGGAAGTGCTTCGCGTGGTGGTCACAGTGCTGATTACGCTCATCGCACTGGCTGTCACCGGTGCGATTTCTGCCAAGCTCGGCGGAGCAAAGCCGGTGCGAGCCGTGGTCAGGCTGGTCGTCGGTGGTGGTCTGGCGCTGGCAGTCACCTACTTGGTGGGTACTTTGCTGGGCACCGGGATGGCTTAAGAGTCATCCCCGCAACGAACCCCCAAACCACCTAGAACTTGGAGAAGCGCTTCACCAGGATCTCCTCGAGGCTCTTCCATCCCTCGGCTTTGTCGGTGAAAGGGGCGGAGGGCACGTATCCGGCGGCTTCGGTGGAGCCGAGCATGTAGGCGAGGTAGTCCTGCATACGAGGGTTGGCTAGGAGGAAGGAGTTGAGCGAGTCATCGTTGGCCCAGTCGGCGGCGTCGGCCATGAGTTCGTAGGCCTTGGCCATCTGTTTAGTGTCCACGGCGTCAACGCCTTTGTCGATGTCAGCGGCGATGCCGTTGAAGGAGTAGGAGTTGTCCGGGTGGACGGTGACGTCGAGTTCGCCGGAGTTGGCTAGGTTCATGATGTCGGGCCAGGTGGACACGGATGCAAGGTCATGGTCGTCATTGTCAACAATCCAGCGAGCCATGTGCTTGGCGGTGGGGAAGGTGAAAATCTCCCCGTACTTGCCCAGGAAGATGGGGGCGCCATCGACGTAGGTGCGCATGGTGTACACGCCTTTGCCTTGGACGGTGATTTTCACGGGGTCGATGCCAGCTTCGGCCCAGGCGGAGATGTCGTAGGGGTCGGCGGCATCGCGGGCGGCTTCGGCGTCTTTTTCGGCGGCGGCGCGGGCTTCTTCGCGCGCGGTGGTTGCAGTGGCGATGGAGTCCGCAGCGGCGCTGATGCGCTTAGGGTCCAGCTCGGAGTCATCCACGACTCGTACGGCCTCGTCGAGGGAGTGGACCACTGTTTCCCAGTTGGCCAGCACGGTGCGGCCGACGCCGGACCATTCAGACAGCCCGTTGTCGCCGGAGTAGTGCTCGTAGCCGCGGTTGATGTTGCCCAGGATGGAGTGGGAAGCGAAGAAGATCTGCGCGTCGCTAGCCCCAGCAACTTCCGCAAGGGAACGGGCCAGCTGGAAGCCGCGTGCGACGGCGGAGACATTTTCGTGGCTGGGGCGTCCGGCGAGGTAGGACGACAGGCCGATGATGTCGTAGGTGTTCTTCTCTTCGGGCACGACTCGGTCATCCCCGCCAGACTGGAATGCGGGCCATTTGGGGTGATCGGTGAGGTCGTGGTCGGTGTTGTCCTCGAGGTAGACAAGCAGGGCCTCGGGGCTGTTGAACACCAGGACGTCATCCTTGTCACCGAGGAAGGCTTGCCATTCTGTGCCACCTTGGCGCCAGGTGGGGGCCCAGAGGGTATAGAAATCACCCTCAGTCAAGGAGATTTTCACAGGGAGAATCGCGCGCGTACTCATGCCCTGTCACATTACTCAATGCGGAGACCGTTTCGCGCGCTACCCCGTTGGTCGCCAGAAGCCTTTGAAGGGCATGCCGATATTGTCAGTGCGCACGGAGCTCATCTGCACGGGTGAGCCGGCCTCGATCATTTGCCCGTCGCCGGCGTACATGGCAACGTGTCCGGTCCATACCACAAGGTCACCGGGTTGGAGTTCCTCGTAGCTCACTTGCCGCCCAACAGCTTGGTTTTCTGCGGTGCGCGGGATGTCCACGCCCGCTTGTTTGTAGGCCCATGAGGTCAGCCCGGAGCAGTCGAATCCGCCGAGTGCGCTGCCTCCCCACACATAGGGGGTGCCTAGTTGGGCTTTCGCGGCTTCCACGGCTGCGCGTCCCACGGCGTTGTCACCTTCTTGCGTATCGACGTCCTCCGGGGCCCCTTCCTCCACCACCTCCTCCTGCTCCATTCCCGCCAGCTGCCGGAGTTCGGTTTCGGCGGCGTAATTGGCGGGTGTGGCAACGAGCTGCTCACGAGCAGCGGCGGCTGTGACCAGACCTTCGAGGCGTGAAACGAGCGGCTGGAGTTCATTTTCCAGTTGGTTTAAGCGCTCCGCGACGGCGGTGAAGGCTTCAGTGGCCAGGTCCACCAGCCGTGTCATCACGCCCACCGCGCCGAGGCCGGTAAACAAGCCGGGTACCAGCGGTGCGGCCTGGGCCAGGAAGCGTTGGCCAATGTCCAGGATGTCCACGCCAGCAGCCTGGATGAGGGGAGTGGCGTCGTCGAGAATGTTGGTGATGGCCGCTCGGTCGTCGAAAAGCGATTGTGCTGCGCGAAGCAAACGATTGGGATCGGCACCAACGATGGCAGCAAGGGGCACAGCCGACGCGAAATCAGGCGATGAAGGAATGTCGACCTGAGGCAACATCGGAGGTACAGCCTGTGCGACGGCGGTGACGACAGATCCGATGTCGATGGGCAGGGGGATCATGGCTGCACCCCCTCAAAGGCGCGCGCCGAGGAGCTATCCACACGCACAGCTCCCGCAGTGAAGATCTCCATGTTGGAGGCGGTGCGATGTGCCTCATTCGACAGAAGCGACGCTTGTTCGTTAACGGATGCAACAGCACTGCTTACGGCGGCGCAGAGCCCCGCAAGAGGCCCAACCTCAGGCAATGGCGGAAGGGTAATGGGAAGAGTCGAGTCCGCGTCGCTCCGCAAACGCGCGATGTGCTCAGCGGCTGTGCTTGTGTCGAAGAAAAGATCAGAAAATGAAGTATCCATACTTACTTTGACTGCCATAACCCCCCATTCGGTTCCCTCCGAACCGAAAATTTCTGGTTAGCATTGTGTTCATGCAGATCACCGTCATCGAACACCCGCTGGCAATTTCCCGTCTCACCCGCTTGCGTGACAAGCGAACCAGCAATTCCAGCTTCCGCGCAGCCCTGTCAGACCTTGGCTCCATGCTCATCTACGAAGCATCCCGGGACCTGGAAACAGAAACCTTCGACTGTGAAACCCCCGTGGGCACTGCACACGGTGTGCGCCTGAAGCAACCGCCGATCATCGTGCCCATCATCCGCGCCGGGCTTGGCCTGGTGGACCCATCTTTGGCCATGATCCCGGATGCCCAGGTGGGCTTCATCGGGTTGGCGCGCGATGAGGAGACCCATGAGCCAGTCCCGTACCTGGAAGCTCTGCCCGAGGACCTCTCCGGACAGCCGGTCTTTCTGGTTGATCCGATGCTGGCCACCGGCGGTTCCCTCGTGCACGCGATTGAGCTGCTCACCGATCGTGGTGCGGATGACATCACCGTGGTCACCGTAGTGTGTGCGCAACAGGGCGTGGACCGGATTGCAGAACTCGACGCACCATTGCGCCTTGTCACAGCCACGATTGATCCGGCCTTGAACGAGGACGCCTACATCGTCCCCGGCCTCGGCGATGCGGGAGACCGCTTGTATGGTCCACGAAATATTCATTTGTAGTGTTTTTCCAATGGACAGCCCCTGCGTAGCTGCGCTAGTCTCGCAAGGGAAACCATCTACTGCTGCTTCTGGGGAGCGCACCGCTTAAGGGGGGGATGATGTCTGGAACACCTGACCCGTACGGGGACCATGCGTGCGGGCGCGAAACTTTCGACGAGGTGGTCAGCGACGCACGCTGGGCCAGCCTCGGCTTTTCTATGTCAGAGCGGCTCCGGGCGATCCGGGAGCTTCGCGGTTTGAGCCAGATGCGCCTGGCCACTGTTGCCGGGTTGTCGCGCACCGTGGTGTCTAACTTGGAGCGCAACCAGCACACCGGTGCGCGTCCTTCTGACCCCACATTGTCCACGGTGTATCGCCTGGCCTACGCTTTGCGTGTGCCGCCGGCAATGCTGCTGCCCGGGGCGGTGAATGAACTCGGGGAGATCTGCTGGGAAAACTTTGAGCCAGTGTCGATGACGGAGATGCTCAACGCTTCCACGGCGGATTGAGATTCTTCGGAGGAGCCTTCTCGGCGCCCCGACTAACTGTACAGCTTGGTCTAGGGGTACAGTCACACCCATTAATGTTGGTGCCTAAAAGTCCTGAGAGGGGAGTGCGCTGTGGGACTGTCTGCCCAGATTGATTCGTGGTTTACCGCTCACCGCGATGAGATTATTGGGTGGCGCCGTCACCTTCACGCTAACCCGGAAGTGTCGCACCATGAGGTGGAAACCACCGCGTTCATTGCGCAGACACTGCGGGACCACGGACTGGAGCCGCACCTGTTCCCGGAGACAGGCCTGTACGTAGACATCGGCCCTGAAGATAATGAGAAGCTGGCTTTCCGCGCGGACATTGACGCGTTGCGGGTCGATGAGGTTTCCGGTCTTCCTTTCGCGTCTCGTGTCCCTGGTGTGTCTCATTCATGTGGCCATGATGTGCACACCACGATCTGCCTGGCCCTGGCGTGCGCGTTGTCTACGCTCGATCTACCCTTTGGTATCCGCATCATCTTCCAGCCAGCTGAAGAGGTCATGAACGGTGGCGCCCCGGATGTAATCAAGTGGGGTGGCCTGGACGGCGTGGCGTGCATCTACGCGGTGCATGCGGAACCGAAAATCCGGGTGGGGCAGATCGGTGTGCGTGTCGGTGCGATCACCTCAGCAGCTGATGTGTTGCGCATCGCTGTGAATGGCCCTGGCGGGCACACCTCGCGCCCACACCTGACTAATGATGTGGTGTACGCGCTGGGCAGTTTGGTCACCCAGTTGCCGGGCTTATTGTCGCGCCGTGTGGATCCCCGCACGGGCACAGTGTTGGTGTTTGGCCAGATTGAGGCGGGCATTGCGCCAAATGCGGTGCCGAAGACCGGGCGGGTCGGTGGCACGATCCGAACCCAAGATATTGGTACGTGGCGGACGTTGGAGCCACTGATGGAAAAGCTTGTGGCAGACGTTGTGGCCCCGACTGGCTGTAGCCATGAGTTGACGTACATCCGTGGTGTGCCGCCAGTGATGAACGATGACGTAGCCACCTCCGCGCTCGTGGAGGCTGCCCGTGCGATTGACCCGCACGCGGTGATTCAGGCACCGCAGTCCAGTGGTGGGGAGGACTTCTCCTGGTACCTCGAGCAGGTGCCGGGTTCCATGGCGCGCTTGGGATGCTGGTCTGGTACCGGCCAGAAGTATGACCTGCACCGCGGGGACATCGATATTGATGAGCGCTGTATTGACGTCGGCGTTCGCTTGTTCGGTTCCGTGGTGGAACGCTTCGGGGGAATGCAGGATGCGCAGGCTGCTGCGTTGACCTAGCTGACCTAGCTGGCCAAGCTAGGCCAGCTAGGTACATGATGCGCACATTTTTTCCTTGACCGCTAGAGTGGGCGGACGGAATCTTTAAAAACCTGATTGACGCAAGCTGTGTAAGGAGACGTGCGTGTCCAAGAAAATTGTCATTATCGGCGGCGGCCCGGGAGGATACGAGGCGGCGCTGGTGGGCAGCCAGTACGGTGCGGACATCACTCTCATTGAGCAGCTTGGCGTTGGTGGCTCGGGCATTCTGCGTGATGTGGTGCCGTCGAAAGGCTTCATCGCTGGCACGAACGTGAAAACGGACCTTCGTCGTGCAGACGCCATGGGCCTGAAGCACGGCCTGGGGGATGTGAACTTGTCCATCCCGGCGCTGAATAACCGTGTTGTGGCGCTGGCGTCGGAACAGTCCCGTGACATCCGCCAGCAGTTGGAGCGCGCCGGTGTGCGTGTGGTCAACGGCAAGGGCCGATTCGCTTCCCGCCAGGAAGGTCACACCACCCACCGCGTGAAGGCGGAGTTGCCGGACGGCACGATGGAGACCTTTGACTGTGACATCGTGCTCATTTCCACCGGCGCTTCCCCGCGTGTGTTGCCGGATGCGAAGCCGGATGGCCGCCGCATTCTGAACTGGCAGCAGATGTATGACCTGATTGAGGAGCCGGAGCACCTCGTCGTGGTCGGCTCTGGTGTGACAGGTGCGGAGTTCGTCTCCGCTTACGCTGAGCTTGGTGTGAAAGTCACCATGGTTGGTTCCGCCGACCGTATCCTCCCGCACGATGACGCGGATGCGGCAGACGTGCTGGAGCAGGTCCTGTCTAACCGTGATGTGACGCTGGTGAAGGACGCACGCGTTGAAAGCGTGGAAAACACCGGCGACGGCGTGATCGTGCGCACGAGCGATGGTCGTGAGATCGCTGGCTCCCATTGTTTGATGTCCATTGGTTCTATCCCGAACACCAAGGAGCTTATGCTCGAATCCCAAGGCGTGGACATCACTCCGTCTGGTCATATTCATGTGGACCGCGTCTCCCGCACCAACGTGTCCGGCATTTATGCTGCGGGTGACTGCACGGACCTCATGCCTCTGGCATCTGTGGCTGCGATGCAGGGCCGCATTGCCATGTATCACGCGCTGGGCGAGGGTGTGGAGCCGCTGCGCATCCGCACCGTGGGCAACGCTGTGTTCACCCGCCCGGAGATCGCCGCGGTGGGTATTACTGAGGCTCAGATAAAGAACGGTGAGTATGACGCCGACATCATCAAACTCGACCTGGCCACCAACCCGCGCGCCAAGATGCGTTCCCTGACCTCTGGTTTTGTGAAGATCTTCTCCCGTAAGGGCTCCGGCCAGGTGCTCGGTGGAGTGATTGTTGCGCCGACAGCATCGGAGCTGATCTTGTCCCTCACCATCGCAGTGACCAACAACCTCACTGTTGAGGAGTTGGCCAACTCTATGGCCGTGTACCCGTCCCTGTCAGGTTCCATCACCGAGGCCGCACGCCGCTTGGTGCACAAAACAGACTTGAATTAATCCCGAACTCCCCGAGGAGCTGCCATGACTACATCCACTAACGGAATTGGCAGGGAGAACCTGCCCACGTTTTCCAAAATCCTCGTTGCTAACCGTGGCGAGATCGCGGTGCGCGCATTTCGCGCTGCCTTTGAAACCGGTGCGAAAACCGTCGCGGTGTATCCGCGGGAGGACCGCCATTGCTTCCACCGCCCATTCGCGGACGAAGCCGTGCAGATCGGCGTGGCGGGCCAACCCGTCAAGGCGTACCTGGACATTGAGGAAATCATCCGCGCTGCCAAACAGTCCGGTGCCGATGCGGTGTACCCCGGCTACGGTTTCCTCTCCGAACGCACGCAGCTGGCACGCCGCTGTGCCGAAGAGGGCATTAAGTTCATCGGACCTTCCCCAGAAACTCTGGACCTGACGGGTGACAAGGCCGCCGCAGTCCGCGCCGCCGAGCGCGCCGGGTTGCCCACCCTGAAGGATTCGGAGCCATCAGCGGACCCGAAAGAACTGGCACGATTCGCTGATGACTTTGAGTTCCCCGTGTTTGTCAAGGCCGTGGCGGGGGGTGGCGGAAGGGGGATGAGGTTCGTCGAAAAGCGAGAGGACCTTGAAACCCTCGCGGCGGAAGCTTCGCGCGAAGCGGAGGCGGCACTCGGCGACCCGGATGTGTACATTGAGAGCGCGGTGATCAATCCGCAGCACATTGAGGTGCAGATTCTGGCGGATTCGCACGGCAACGTGGTGCACCTGTTTGAGCGCGATTGTTCCGTGCAGCGCCGTCACCAGAAGGTTGTGGAGATCGCGCCCGCGCAGCACATCACCGACGAGCAGCGTCAGCGCATTTGCCAGGACGCGGTGAATTTCTGCAAAGAGATCAACTATGAGGGCGCGGGTACCGTTGAGTTTCTCGTGGATGAGCGCGGTAACCACGTGTTCATTGAGATGAACCCGCGCGTGCAGGTGGAGCACACGGTGACGGAGGAAGTCACCGGCATCGACATTGTGAAAAACCAGATGTACATCGCCGCGGGGGCGACCCTGGCGGATCTGAATGTGCGCCAGGAGGAAATCACGGTGTCCGGCGCGGCTTTGCAATGCCGTATCACCACGGAGGACCCCACGAATGGTTTCCGCCCAGATTCCGGCACGATCACAGGTTACCGCTCGCCGGGTGGCGCGGGTGTGCGCTTGGACGGTTCCGTCGCGGTGGGCACAGAGATCACGCCGAATTTCGATTCGCTGCTGGTCAAAATGACGTGTCGCGGGCGCGATTTCCAGGTCGCCGTCGATCGTGCCCTGCGCGCCCTCAACGAGTTTACGGTCGATGGCGTATCGACGAATATTGGTTTCCTCCGCGCCCTCCTCAGCGAACCGGACTTCCGCCACAAGCGCATTGACACCGGCTTTATTGCTGAGCATCCGGGCCTGTTGGAGGCACCACCGGCCGCTGATGATGCCGGCAAGATCCTCACCTATCTGGCTAATGTGACCGTGAACCAGCCGAATGGAAAGCGGCCGACGATCCTGCAGCCCTCGAAGAAGCTCCCTGCCCTTGACTACGGTGAACTGCCCCGTGGTTCCCGCGATGACCTGCTGGAACTCGGGCCAGTCAAATGGGCGGAGGAGCTACGCAACCAGACCGCGCTGGGGGTTACGGAGACCACCTTCCGCGATGCGCACCAGTCCTTGCTGGCCACCCGCATTCGCACGAACACGCTGGTTGCCGCCGCGAAGCACGTGGGGCATCTGACCCCGCAGCTCACCTCCGTGGAAGCGTGGGGTGGCGCGACCTATGACGTGGCCATGCGCTTCCTGCATGAGTCCCCATGGATGAGGCTGGACGCGCTGCGCGAGGCCATGCCCAACGTGAATATCCAGATGCTCCTGCGCGGCCGCAACACCGTGGGATACATCCCGTATCCGGAGTCCGTCACGCGCGCGTTTGTGAAGGAAGCCGCCGCGTCGGGCGTGGACATCTTCCGCATTTTCGACGCACTCAATGATGTCTCCCAGATGCGCCCCGCCATCGACGCTGTCCTGGACACCGGCACCACCGTCGCCGAGGTAGCCATGGCGTACTCCGGCAACCTGCTCGACCCGGCTGAGGACCTGTACACGCTGGACTACTACCTGCGTTTGGCCGAGGAGATCGTGAACACCGGCGCGCACGTTCTGGCCATTAAGGACATGGCTGGTTTGCTGCGTCCGGCCGCCGCCGCAAAGCTGGTTGAGGCGCTGCGTTCCCGCTTTGACCTGCCCGTTCACGTGCATACCCATGACACCGCCGGCGGGCAGCTAGCCACCTATTTCGCCGCTGCTGCCGCGGGCGCTGACGTGGTGGACGTGGCCTCCGCGCCGTTGGCGGGCACGACATCTCAGCCGTCCATGTCCGCCCTCGTTGCTGCCTATGCCAACACGGAACGGGATACCGGCCTGTCGCTTAAGGCGGTTTCTGATATGGAGCCGTACTGGGAGGCCGTCCGCGCCGTCTACGCGCCGTTTGAGTCCGGCATCCCTGGCCCCACCGGCCGCGTCTACCGCCACGAGATCCCCGGCGGACAGCTGTCCAACCTGCGTACGCAGGCCAAGGCCTTGGGCTTGGCGGACCGCTTCGAACTGGTGGAGGACTACTACGCTGGCGTCAATGAGATCCTCGGCCGCCCCACCAAGGTGACGCCGTCCTCCAAGGTGGTGGGGGATCTTGCCCTCTACCTCGTGGGTGCAGGTGTCACCCCGGAAGAATTTGCCGCTAACCCGCGCAAGTACGACATCCCGGAATCCGTCATCGGTTTCCTCCAAGGCGAATTGGGCACCCCTCCCGGCGGATGGCCCGCCTTGCGTGAGAAAGCCCTGGCAGACCGCGCACCGGTGGACCATACCGTCGAGGTGCCGGCGGACCTCGAGGCGGACCTCATCGCCGATGGTGATGAAGCGTCAGGGGTGCGTCGCGTTGCCTTGGACAAGCTGCTCTTTCCCAAGCAATACGACGAGCTCATGGAACACCGCCGACTCTACGGCGTCACGGATCAGCTCGGGGACAAAGCGTTCTTCTACGGCCTCGAAGAGGGCAAGGAGATCATGGTCTACTACGGGGACATTGATGCGAATCAGTCGCCCCTCGTCGTCCGCCTGGATGCGGTCAGTGAGCCGGATGAGAAGGGCATGCGCCAGGTCATCCTCACCGTCAACGGTCAGGTGCGGCCAATGACTATTCGGGACGAGAACGCCGAATCCACCGTCGCCGAAGCCGAGAAGGCCGATCCTTCCAACCCGAACCACGTTGCCGCTCCATTCGCCGGTGTGGTCAACGTGACGGCCAAGGTAGGCGATGAGGTCAAGGCCGGTGACCAGGTGGCCACCATCGAAGCGATGAAGATGGAAGCTACCATCTCCGCACCGGTGGATGGTGTTGTGGAGAAGGTGGCGTTTAGCCAGCCGACGAAGGTGGAGGGCGGCGACCTCGTTGCTGTAGTTAAATAATCCGCCTTTGCCGTGCCACCTCCACTGCGGCGGTGCGGTTGTCCACTCCGAGTTTGGAGTAGATGTGGATCAGGTGCGTTTTCACCGTGGCCTGGGAAATGAATAGGGCGGCGGCAATTTCCTTGTTGGACGCCCCGGTTTGCACCTGGCGGAGGAGTTCGATCTCGCGTGGGGAAAGCGCCTCGTCAGGGCGCATGACTCGTTCGGCGAGGACGTTGGCTACCTGCGGGGAGAGAGCGCGCTCGCGGTGGGCGGCGCGGACCACGGCGTCGTGGAGTTCATCCTCCGGTGCGTCTTTGAGCAGGTAGCCCATGGCGCCTGCTTCCACTGCGGCCACGACATCGGCCTGGGTGTCATAGGTGGTCAGGATGAGCACCGGTGGGCCATCAGCGGCGACGAGGCGGTGGGTCAGCTCAATGCCATCCACATTGGGCATCTGGATGTCGCTGACCACCACGTCCACGCCCTCGGGGACTTTCGCTGCGCCATCGGCGGCTTCAGCAACCACGGTGATGTCACCAAAGGAGTTCAAGACGGCGCGGAGGCCGGCGCGGACGACAGGGTGGTCGTCGATAAGCATGACGTTGAGCATTAGTTCTCCTTGATGGGAAGGGTCGCGGCGAGAACATTTCCTTCGACCGTGAGCTCGCCACCGGCCTCCGCGACGCGTGCCTGAAGGCCCTGCAACCCGTAGCCGAACGGCCCGGTGATGCCACGGCCATTGTCGTAGATGTCGACCGTGGCCTGGGTTCCCAGCTTATCCACGGTGACCACCGCCAAGCTCGCCCCCGCGTGACGCACCACGTTGCTGAGCGCCTCCCTCACAACCCGCTCAGCTACCGACGCGGCCGGCTCCGGCAGATCCACCACCTGAACACGCACCTCCAGCGGCTCACCCAGCGCCTTCTGGCGGCGTTCCT
>NZ_VXKH01000026.1 GCF_008693065.1 Corynebacterium tuscaniense
CCGGCACCCGCGCCAGTAACCAACGGTGATGGCGCCGACACCGACGGCCCGACTTCCGCACTCGCCCCACTGGCCGCGATGCTGGTGAGCGCACTGGCCGTCGTCGCTGGTGTAGCACTCGCCCTGGCCGCCTACGCCGTGCGTGGCCGAAACCGCTGGCTCACCCTCGGTGTGGGCACAGCGTTCATTACCGCCGCTGGTCTCATTCTCGTGGGCATTCTGGGGACGAACCTCAGCGTTCTTGCCCTGGCCGTCAGCGGTCTTGCTCTCGCACTTGTTACCCTCGCCTCCGCCGGCTTCACCTGGATCGTTCGCTCCTCCTTCGGCCGCACCGGCGGCACCGCCGTTGCCGGTATCTTTGGTCTCCTGCAGATGGCCATCGTCGGCTGGGTGTGGTCCACCGCCGCTACCGGCAACGTTGGCTTGCCGTGGCGCACCATCTCCTCCGCACTGCCCATGCACTGGTCAACGGCGGCTATCTCCTCCGCTGGCAACCAAGGCTCCGCCATCGCCATGTGGTCTGGCCTGGTAATGAGTGCCTTCCTCGCCCTGTTGGGTGCCGCCGCCGTAGCCATGACCACACGCGCGGTGGGCGGAAGCCTTGGCGGGGACTATGAGGAGTTCTACGATGACTACTCCGATGATTACCCCGAGGATGATGCGGATGACTACGTGGATGACTACGGGTATGACGCAGAAAACCAGGTGAAAGACCAACGCGAATCACCCTCACCCAAGGGCAACCACTCGTGGCGCTCACGCTTAGGCCGCCAATGAAACTTTTCACTACCTAAGGAGATTGTGGCGAATCCCAGAAAAGGCGGGAAGTGTGACTAATTGGCCGGAGGGATGGTAAAAAGAGTGTGTCAGTTCGTAGCATGAGACGAACTGACAGCTGTTTCCTTTCAGGGACAGGGGCAGATGAAGGGCGCCGCTACTCCCAGCGGTGCCCTTCATTGTTCTTGACCCTTAACCCCCAGACGGACAAGGAAGAAGTAAGCCCCCTCAACGAGGGGGCTTGTGTGGTCGGGATAACAGGATTTGAACCTGCGACCTCTTCGTCCCGAACGAAGCGCGCTACCAAGCTGCGCCATATCCCGGTGTATCAGAACCATGGCCGGGGCCGTGGTGTGGTACTCGGGATACTCTAGTCCACGGTGGGGATACTGCCAAAACGCCAGCTGGGAATGTTTTGGGGCGGTTGAGGAAAAGCTATTCCGGGCGTTCGGTGATCCGGATGAGGCTGGCGGATGGGCGACAAAACAGTCGCACTGGGGCGAACTTGGAGGTACCTAGGCCGTTGGATACTTCCAGCCACATTGTGCCGTAGCGGTGGAGGCCCGAGGCACGCCCCCGGTCAATGTCGGCGTTGGTGACTAGGGCGTGGCCGCCGGGCAGGCAGATTTGTCCGCCGTGGGTGTGGCCGGCGAGGGTCAGGTCGTAGCCATCGGCCTCAAAGCGGTCGAGGACACGGCGGTAGGGGGCGTGGGTGACGCCGATGGCTAGATCAGCGGCAGGGTTGGGGGCACCGGCGACGGAGTCGTAGTCGTCGAAGTCGTGGTGGGCGTCATCGGTGCCGGTGACGGCAAGTTTTAGGCCACCGGCCTTGAATTCTAAGCGGGCGTGGGTGGCGTCGTGCCAGCCGTGTTCGATGAAGGCGGCGCGCATCCCCTTCCACGGCAGATCCACATAGGAGGGTTCACGTTTTTGGTCCAGCAGGTACTGCAAAGGATTGACCATGCGTGGGGCCCAGTAGTCATTGGTGCCAAAGACGAAGACGCCGGGGCGGTCTAGGAGTGGGCCAAGGGCATTGAGTACGTCGGGGACGGCGCGCTCATCGGACAGGTTGTCACCGGTGTTCACCACCAGATCCGGGTTCAGCGCATCGAGGGCGCTGACCCACTCCACCTTGGTTTTTTGCCCCGGGATCATGTGGAGGTCGGAGAGGTGGAGGAGGGTGAAGGCGGGGGGCTGTGAGGCGTCGATAAGCGGATTGCGCGGCAACGTGCCGGGCGGAAGAATGGGTAGCTCGTACGTTTTGAGCTGGAATTTTGTTAGTTCACTCACGCCGAACGCGAATACTGCCGCGCCGAGACCTGCGAGTCCTGCGCCCACGCGGGCTACTTGTGCCAGTCGCTTCCTCATTCGCCCAAGACTACTCTCGGGACCATGAGTGAACTGAAATTGAAGATCTCCGCCGACCTCAAAGAAGCAATGAAAGCGAAGGATAAGACCCGCGTTGGTGCGATTCGTATGCTGCTCGCCGCGATTCAGACTGAGGAGACGGAAGGCACGAAGCACGAGCTCACGGATGATGAGGTGCTGAAGATCATCGCGCGTGAAATTAAGAAGCGCCGCGAATCCGCTGAGATCTACACGCAAAACAACCGCGAGGATCTTGCGGAGACGGAGCTCTCCGAGGTCGCCGTGCTCGAGGATTACCAGCCAGAACAGCTCAGCGATGAAGAGGTTGCTCAGCTTATCGACGCCGCAGTGGCCGAAACCGGCGCCACCTCCATGAAGGAGATGGGGCAGGTGATGAAGCTGGCTACGGAGAAGGCAGCTGGCCGCGCGGACGGAAAGCGCCTGTCCACGGCAGTGCGGGAGCGCCTGGCCTAAGCACTTTTAGCCGAAGAGGTCTGCGAGGCTGTCCGCGAAACGGTCCAACTCCTGCTCAAACTCCTCGCGGTTGAAGGTGGGGGCATCTTCCTCATCCGTCCGGTCGCGGCGGGAATCCTCGCGGGAGGGGGAGCCATCCGCCAGAACCAGAGTGATGGTTGAGTTCGGTCCCGGGTCCGAAACAGAGCGGGTATTCACCACTTCATCGCGGGGTTTACCTGTGCCTGAGGTCATGGTTTCGCGGACTCGGAAGCCAGCGTCTTCCAGCATGGCGCGGGCCTCATCCTTGTGCATACCCACGGCGCGCTTGAGCAATTCCTTGCGTGCGGAGGGGTCAAATAGGGCACTCGGAGCAGGCAGACCGGCATCTTGCACGCCGGCGCGGGTAGCCATGGCGAACCAGGAATGAGCCGCCTCATGGCCACCGAACAAGGTCCCGCTGGAGCACTGGCGTACCGGGCCAGTACACAGCGGGGTGGTTTGAGTGCCGTCGTTATAGATGTATGTGGCAGCAGCGAATCCATTGTTGAAGCCAAGGAAAGCGGATGACTGGTGTGATTCTGTCGTACCCGTCTTCGCGGCCACCGGCCCGCTCCAGCCATTTGCCCCGGCGGCATCCTTGGCTGTGCCGGAAACAGCGTCCTCAGCCATGCCGCCAGCGAGACCTGCGGCGAGGTCTTCAGATACCGCCTGCTGGCACTGGGGGCGTTCGATGAACACTTCTTCCCCTTGGCGGTCTACAACCTTCTCCACTGGGCTCGGCTCACACCACATTCCCTTAGACGCCAGCGTTGCCCCCACATTGGACAGCTCCAGCGGATTCACTGGGGTGGGGCCAAGGGTGAAAGAACCCAGGTTGTGTTGGCGGAAATAATCCGCGATGGAACTCTCACCATCGAAAGTGCCGGCGTCCTCATAGGAGCGCAGGCCAAGGCGCACAGCCATGTCCACGGTTTCTTCGACGCCCACGTCCTCAATAAGCTCCACAAAGGATGTGTTCGGCGACTGCGCCAACGCATCCCGCAACGTCAGCTTGGGGGCGTACGAGCCGGCGTTTTCAACACAGTAAGCACCCGCTGGGCAGTTCCGGGCGCCACCTTCACCCATGCCGTACACCACAGCACGGGTAGGAACATCAAGTTCAGACTCAAGGTTATAGCCCTTCTCCAATGCGGCGGCAGCGGTGAAGATCTTGAACACCGAGCCAGCACCATTGCCCACCATGGTGGAAGTTTGAGGCAAGACGGTCTCACCCACTTCTTGGTTGAGGCCGTAGCCACGGGAGGAGGTCATAGCCAAGATCCGGCGAGAATCCTCACCGGGTTCAACCACATTAATCACCTCGGCCACACCCTGCTGGCTGGGGTTGACTGCCCCGGCCGCGGCCTCACGGGCGATGGCTTGGACCTGCGGGTCGAGAGTGGTGGTGATGGTGTAGCCGCCCCGCTCGAGTTCTTCCATGGGCAAGCCCTTGCTGCTCAGATAGCGCAGTGCGTAATCACACAGGAAACCAGCATCACCAGCGGCGATGCAGCCGCGGGGGAGGAGTGCAGGCTGATCCAAAACCCCCAGTGGCTCCCCCGCGAAACGGTCAGCCTCCGCCTGGGCGAGGTAGCCCGAGCCCACCATGGCCTGCAGTACTGTGTTGCGGCGCTCCGTGGCGCCCTCCGGGTTGGTGTACGGGTTGAGCATCTCGGAGGACTGCAGCATGCCCACCAGCATTGCTGCCTGCGGAACCGTCAGCTCAGCCGCCGAAGTATCAAAGTAGGTACGGGCGGCGGCCTCAATGCCAAAAGCGTGGTTGCCAAAAGACACTAAATTTAAGTAGCGCGCCAGGATCTCTTCTTTAGGCAGCTTCTTGTCCAAATCAGAGGCCATGCGCATTTCGCGCAGCTTGCGGGGGAGGGACTGTTCGACGGCGGCGCTTTGCTCCTCCGGATTCTCAGCGGCGACAAGCAGCAGGTAATTTTTCACGTATTGCTGGTTGATCGTGGATGCACCCTCAGCCACCCCACCTGCGAGGACATTGGCCACGATTGCGCGTGCAAAGCCTTGCATATCCACGCCCTCGTGCTCGTAGAAGCGCCTGTCCTCAATAGCAACGAGCGCATCCTTGGCAGCCTGGCTGATCTCATCCGGAGCGACCTCGTAGCGGCGCTGGGTGAAAATCCAGGCCATCGGGTCGCCGTTCTTATCGGTGATGGTGGTTACCCCGGGGGCAGATCCGTCTGTGAGCTCCGCGAGGTTGGATTGCATCGTCGAATTCACACGGTTGACCGCAGTACCGCTGATCCCCACAACGGGGGCAAGGCCGAGCACGGTGACGAGACCCGCGGCCACGGCACCGACGAAAACTTTTCCTAGCGAACCTAGTGATGACACCCCTCATACACTACGGCGTGAGTATGTGAAGCGGAATCTTCACCTACCCCCGTGCGTGTGATCTAATCGACAGTTTTAAAATCGCGTGATTAGACTTACAAAACAACGTCGCATAGATTTCTACGTATTGAAAACTATTTGAGTCTTTAAGACGTTTGGGAAGGAGACAGCTGTGACCACGACGATCAGTAACCGCACTCTTGGAGTTGCCACCGCGCCTCTTAAGGAGCGGACAAAGCTAGTACGTCCGGTCAAGCCGTCTTCTACCACTGGTTACTCCAAGCAGCAACAGCAACCGAATGACTCGGTGGACACCTTCGAGCGTGGGGAATGGGTTACCCAGGCAGTGTGCCGTCAGGGCGACCCAGACGCACTCTTTGTCCGTGGCGCGGAGCAGCGCAAAGCTGCCGCCATCTGCCGCGGATGCCCTGTGCTGTTGGAATGCCGCGCTGACGCGCTGGACAACAAGGTTGAATTCGGCGTGTGGGGTGGTCTGACCGAACGTCAGCGCCGCGCCGTTCTACGCAAGAACCCTGAGGTAACCAACTGGGCGGAGCACCTCAAATCTGGCCGGGAGGTCATCGGCCTGTAGGCGCCCCAGTTATTTGCCCAGCAGCGTCTGCGCCAGCGCGATCACGCCTGCGGTACGCTCCTCGTTCTTGTGCCCGCTCGTCGGGAGCACCTGAAAAAGCTTTTGTACCCACGCGCCCCCGCCCCCTACGCTGCCGCGCGGGCAGAGATTAATCGGGGATGCTGGGGGAGTAGTGAAAAGCGCAGCTGGGAAACCTGCGATGGGGGCTTCGTGCTGTGTGGCGAAGTAGGTGAAAAGCTTGGCTGTTGCCTGCGCATCGCCCAAGGCGGAGTGGGGGAAATCATTGTGGATTCCGGTTCTGCTGAGGGCGTCCGCTAACTTCTTCACCCCGAGATAATGGCTGGCCAGGTGCATCGTGTCGATCCATTGATAAGGCAGGCCTGCTGCAACGCCAGCTCGTTCGAACTCGTGCGCAAGGAAGCGCTGCTCGAAGGACGCATTGTGCGCAACTAGGGTGTGTCCATTGAGAACAGCGCCCAAATGCTTTGCGACGTCCGCGAAAGTAGGCGCATCCACCACATCCGTTGCTGTGATCTGGTGAATCTCCGAATTCGCGATGTCGCGCAGCGGCTGGATGAGGGTCTCCCAAGTGCTCTCAAACACAAGATGGGAGTCCAGCAGCACCACTCCAATTTCAATGATTCGATCACGGTGGGAAAACCCCGTGGTCTCCAAGTCCACTACCGCGTATCCCGACTGATAGCTCATGTTCGCCATTCCTCAGGCCGATCCTTGTTCTGACAAATGTCAAGTTAGTGGAGGGGCGTGACATTTCCGGTGAACAATGGGATCAGCCGTTCGATTCGGATATGGGGCGGAGCGCACCGGTAGTGTGGTGGCCATGAAGAAATGGGAATACGTCACTGTGCCACTGTTGTCTCATGCCACCAAGCAGATCCTGGATACGTGGGGTGAAGAAGGTTGGGAGCTTGTCACTGTTACTCCTGGCCCGAACCCGGAGAACATGGTTGCTTACATGAAGCGGGAGCTCTAAACCATGGGAGCGCTTGAACGTATCGAGGAATTGGGCCTTACTCTCCCTGCTGTTGCTGCACCTGTTGCGGCCTATGTGCCGGCCACAAAAGTAGACAATCAGGTGTGGACATCAGGCCAGTTGCCGTTCGTCGATGGTGCCCTGCCAGCAACTGGCAAGGTCGGTGCGGAGGTAACTGACGAAGAAGCTTATGGCTTTGCGCGCACCGCCGTGCTCAACGCGCTGGCAGCTGTTCATGCCGAGGTTGGCCTGGACCGTGTTGTGCGTGTGCTCAAGGTTGTGGGCTATGTGGCATCCGCCCCTGACTTCTATGGGCAGCCAGCCGTGATCAACGGTGCTTCCGAATTGATAGGGGAGATCTTCGGCGAAAGCGGTGCTCATGTTCGCTCCGCCGTTGGTGTTGCTGCGCTTCCCTTGAATGCTCCGGTTGAGGTTGAACTGGTTGTTGAGGTTCGCTAGCCGCAGATCTTCGTCGCTTCAATGGGTGAAGCGGTAGGGTGGAGTACATGAAGCATCCTGCTTATAGCCAGCTGCGTCCAGTGACTCCCTCCGCTGGTGTGGTCTTGGCACCGAACCCCAGCTATGCCGCGTTGGAGGGTACTAATACTTGGGTGATTCGCGACCCGGAGGATGAGTTCTCCATCGTGATTGATCCCGGCCCGGAAGATGAGGGACACCTTAATGTTGTGCAGTCTAAGGCCGACAAGGTTGCACTCATCCTTCTGACGCACCGGCACCATGACCATGCGGACGGTGCTGCGCGCTTCCGCCAGCTCACAGGAGCCCCAATTCGTGCTTTTGATGAGCAATACTGCTCCGACGGTGAAGAACCTTTGGAAGACGGTGAGATCATCAAGGTTGACGGCGTCACCCCGCAGATCAAGGTGGTGCACACCCCAGGACACACGGCCGACTGCGTGTGCTTCTACATCTACTCCGGTGATCCGAACAGCCCAGATTCAGTGCTCGAAGGCATTGTCACAGGTGACACGATCGCTGGCCGTCACACCACTATGATCTCGGAGACGGACGGTGACTTGGGTGATTACCTTGAGTCCTTGTCCAGACTTGAGGAAGATGGTGCGGGTATCCCGCTGCTGCCGGGTCACGGTCCTGATGGGGAAAATCTGGCCGAGTTTGCCCGCAAGTACATTGACCGCCGCGAGTACCGCCTGGATCAGATCCGCAAGGTCCGTGAGGAACACGGAAATGACCTGTCCATCACGGAATTGGTGGACGCCATGTATGACGACGTAGATCCGGTTTTGCGCGGTGCTGCTGAGCAGTCCACGCGCGTGGCTCTGCGTTATCTTGACGGTAAGAAGTAGGCAAGAAGTAGGCCGCACCCGCCCGAACTGAAATTCAGCCACCCGCTGCCCCAGGCTCGTGATACCAACTCTGGAGAGTCTGTATCATCTCCTGGGCTTTTGCCGGGTGGCTGTAGTGTTTCCGGGAGTTGAGGGCAGGGCCCTCGGGCCGAGCGCGTCGCCTGTGCAGCGCTAGCGTGCGCGGCGTGCGAGGTGCTCCGTGTCAACGATGACCACGGACTTGCCTTCGAGGCGGATCCAGCCGCGCTGGGCGAAGGTGGCCAGGGCCTTGTTCACGGTTTCGCGGGACGCACCAACGAGTTGGGCGATCTCTTCCTGGGTCAGGTCGTGGTTGACGCGCAGGGCACCACCCTCCTGGACGCCGAAGCGGTTAGCCAGCTGAAGTAGGGTCTTGGCAACGCGGCCTGGCACGTCGGTGAAGATGAGGTCTGCCAGTGAGGCATTGGTGCGGCGCAGGCGACGGGCTAGTACACGGAGGAGCTGTTGGGAGATCTCCGGGTGGTCAGCGATCCACTTCTTGAGCATCTCCGAGTCCATTGTGGCGGTGGTTACCTCGGTTACGCACACGGCGGAAGACGTGCGTGGGCCGGGATCAAAGATGGACAGTTCCCCGAACATGTCAGAGGGGCCCATGACGGACAGAAGGTTTTCGCGACCATCAGGTGCGTGACGGGCAAGCTTCACTTTGCCGTCGACGATGATGTACAGGGTGTTCCCGGGTTCACCCTCATCAAAAATGGTGGTACCGCGGGGGAATGTTTCCGCTTGCATGTCGCTGATGAGGTTGACTACCGCATCAGGGTCGACGCCCTGGAAGATGCCGGCGCGCGCCAGTGTGTCCTGTACACTTTCCATCGCTTCTCCTCCTTGGTTGCGTTGGCGCTGGGTCATAAGTGAGCGACTGCAGAGCGCTGTGGAGTTGGTCACCCATGACCTAGTTCGCGCCCCAAGTCACAATAATCACTAGAGTAGCACGTCCAGAATCGTGTACACGTGCTTTCGTGCGTGTTTCTGGGACTTTCCTAAAAATTTTCCCCAGAAAAGTAGATACAGGTTAGGGTGGCTGGATTTAGTCTTGGGGGTTCACCACTGCGGTTTCCAGCCGTTCCATCAGCACGATGAAGAGCGCAAGGAACAGCGGCGCAAAGAGGGCCGCAAGAAAAGTAACCATGCCTCCCATAATAAGGCGGACTTATTCATCGGTGACTCAGGGCTACCGCCTCAACCTCACAGCTATAGTTAACGGCATGTCTGACGCCGTTTCTCCACCCCCGCACTTTGTGCGCCGGACCCGGCGCCCGGGAACTCATCCGGCAGCGAAAGGGAAAGAAACGGAACTGGGGCGCACCCGCCGCGGCCGGCGCATAAACCGGATGCTGGCGCAGGTCTACCCGGACGCGCATGCGGAGCTGGACTTCACTAACCCCCTCGAACTGCTTGTGGCCACGGTGTTGAGCGCCCAGACGACAGATGTGCGCGTTAACCAAGTCACCCCTGAACTGTTCCGGCGCTACCCCACGGCGGAAGCCTATGCCACCGCGAATGTGGATGAGATTGGGGAGATCATTCGCCCCGTGGGGTTTTATCGGGCGAAGGCGGGGCATTTGAAGGGGTTGGGGGAAATGCTCGTCGATAAGCATGGCGGCGAGGTCCCTGAAGCCCTCGATGACCTTGTGAAACTTCCTGGAGTTGGGCGAAAAACAGCGCATGTTGTGCGCGGCAATGCCTTTGATCATCCAGGGTTGACCGTGGATACGCATTTTCAGCGGCTTGTGCACCGGCTTGCGCTGACAGAGGAAAACGATCCGGTGGCCATTGAGCATGCGATTGGCGCGATCATTGAGAAAAGTGAGTGGACAATGTTCTCTCACCGCATCATTTTCCATGGTCGGCGGGTGTGCCATGCGCGCAAACCGGCGTGCGGGGCGTGCCCGATCGCGTATGAGTGCCCGAGTTTCGGTGCCGGCCCGATCGAGTGGGATGAGGCTGCGGCTTTGGTCACTGGTCCGGAACGTGAGCACATCCTGGATTTGGCTTCCGGCGAAGGGGAGGGGCAATGACACGGAATCTCCTGTTTGGCGTGGGAGCTATCGTCGTTGCCACGGTGCTGGTCATCCTCGGTGCGATGAAGCTTTTCAGCGTCGCCCCGGGGCCCAACGCAGCCCCGGACCCAACGGTTCCAACGGCGAACCAGCAGACAGTCGCGCCGGAAGAAGCCGATAACGTTGCGCCCGGTTCGCGGCCGGATTGCCTCGTGCGTGCGATTGGCGGGGTGGAGCTGCCGTGCTTGGGTGGCAATGAAGCAGCGGAGCAGAAACCTGGCTCCAATGATGTGACGGTGGTGAGTCTGTGGGCATGGTGGTGTGCGCCGTGCAGGGAGGAACTACCACTGTTGGAGGAGTATGCGGCAGCGCACCCGGAGTTGACTGTTGTAGGAGTGCATGCGGACCAGAAGGCTGCGGCTGGTGCGTCACTGTTGAATGAGCTCGGTGTGGATCTGCCGTCCTACCAGGACAGTTCTGGTGTGTTCGCAGCGGAGCAGAACCTGCCACAAGTTGTGCCGATCCTCATGGTGTTCCGGGGTGAGCAGCGCATTGGTATGTTTGCTAAGCCCTTTACCAGTGTTGAGGAAATCGCGGCTGCCGTTGAGGGGGTGCTGTGATGGGTGTTCAGCTGAATCCTGACCATTCGCCGCAGTGGTTGCGCGGGCTCACAGATGTTCTGGGAAAGCCGGGCAGTGCGAAACTGGTGCACAAGATGCAGGGCCACATGCGCTTTGCGTCCCGTAAGCCTAAGCATGCGGCGGTTCTCATGTGTTTTACCGGTACGGCGGATGCACTCACACTGCCGGAGGATGCCCAACTCCTGATCACTCACCGCACCCCGACGTTGCGGAATCATTCCGGCCAGATGGCGTTTCCTGGTGGACGCGTTGATCCGGGGGATACTGGCCCTGTTGGTGCGGCGCTGCGTGAGGCACAGGAGGAAACCGGGCTGGACCCGGCGGGTGTGACACCCCTGGCGGTGGTGGAGTCCATCGCGGTGGGCCCGTCGGGCAATCCGGTGAACCCGGTGTTGGCCTACGCCCCGGAGCCCGGCCCCGTCTGGTCGGCGAGCCCGGCAGAAAACGATGATGTTTTCTTTGTGCCCCTGTCCCACTTCATCAACCCGGACAACCGCTTCCGTGTGTCGCGTCTGGGCTGGTCAGGACCAGCCTTTGAGTTGGATGGTTACGTGGTGTGGGGGTTTACAGCTTCGCTGATCTCAGTGATGATCCGTGAGGCGGGATGGGAAGAGCCGTGGGAGCACAAGGACGCGGTGGATTTGCGTCAAGCTCTTGGTAGATCCCGTAATGGGGAAGGGCACGGCTTCTAGATGGTTTCTGGTTTTCTCCTCGTGGATATCCTCGTTGTTGTCTTGCTTCTCGCCGCGCTCATCAGCGGGTGGCGTAGTGGTGCGCTGTCAGCAGCGTTGGGTGCGCTCGGCATCGTTGCGGGTCTTGTCGTGGGGCTTGGCGTCGCGTCTGCTCTCGTCGGGCTGTCGGAGGTGCCCGGGATACGTGTTTTGCTCGTTCTGGCCACAGTGGTGCTCTTCGTCGGCGTGGGCAACATCGGGGGCGCCACAGTGGGCGCTACTTTGCGGGATCGCATGCGCACTAAGTCTTCACAAAGGTGGGATTCAGGGCTCGGTGCGGCCTTCCAAGCCATCGTTGCTGCGATGGTGATCTGGCTCGTTTCTCTCCCGGTCGCCGCAAATGTCGGTGGCCCCGTGGGTACCGCAGTGCGGGAATCGCGCATTCTCAGTGCGATGGATAGCGCCGCGCCAACGTGGGGCAAGCAGGTGCCGGAGCAGATCGCAGCGCTTATCGACGTCACAGGCCTACCACCCATGGTCTCCCCCTTCGAAGCCAAGGGGGTAGAAGTTGCGGACCCTGATCCTGCCGATGTTGATCCGGCTGTGATTGAAGCTCTGCGCCCAAGCGTGGTTCACGTGTTAGGGGATGCGGAAAGCTGCCACCGTCGTCTTTCCGGTTCCGGCTACGTCGCAGCCCCCGATTACGTCATTACTAACGCGCACGTGGTTGCCGGCACCAACGCCGTGGAGGTGGACACCGTCCTGGGCGTGAAGGAAGCAGACGTTGTTTTGTATAACCCCGAAGTAGACCTTGCTGTTTTGCATGTTCCCTCACTCGGCATTGCGCCTTTGGACTCAGCGAAACACCAGGCACGCAGCGGTGATGGTGCAGTGCTGCTGGGCTTCCCAGCCTCTGGTCCGTTTACTGCCACACCAGCGCGTGTGCGCGACAAGGTCACCATCTCCGGACCAAATATCTACGCCAATGGGCGCACCGAAAGAGAGGCATACATCCTGCGCGGACAGGTACGTCAAGGCAATTCCGGAGGCCCCCTGGTCACACCGGACGGCAAGGTGGTTGGCGTAATTTTTGGTACCGCAGTAGATGGCAGCAACACCGGCTACGCTCTCACCCTTGAGCAGGTCAACGCGGTGGTGGGGGAGGTTGGAAGGCTGACGGAGATCGTCGATACGCAAAACTGCATGGGCTAGATCGCGTACCTGTTACAGGTGCGCGAAGAATGAGCTGAGTGCTGCCACGAACGCGCCGGGTTTTTCAATGTGAGGCACATTCTTCGCCCCCGGAATGCTGAGCTGCTGAGCGTGCGGCGCGCGGCGGATTGAATACGCGATGATCCGCTCCCACACTTTCTGGGGCGGGTGCAGCAACAGAACCGGAGCCTGCACCGGACCGTCCAACGTGTACTTCGCGTGCGGGGACGGCAAAGCGATGAGCTTCGGGGTGAGCAGGCGCGAATTACGCACGATGCCACGCAGCGCATTGCCAATCGTGGCGGCACGGATACGTAGCGCCAATGCCTCCTCAAACTCAGGAGTGCCGGTGAATGAAGATGCGGTGTTGACGGTGAGTTCGCGGCGCCAAATAGTGGGAGTGAAGCGCCGACAAGCGCGAATGACGCCACGTGGCAACACCCCCACGAGCACGCGCACCGTCATGTACGCGAGCTCCCACGGCCGACGAACCATGTGCGCACGCAGATCATGCGGGTGAGCGGCGGAAACCGAAGTCAACGAAGTCACTCGCTGCGGATAGGCAGCGGCATAGACCCACGCCATCGCCCCACCCGTGTCATGACCAACAAGATGAGCTGTGTCGTGCCCAAGCGCAGTGATCATCCCGTCAATATCGCCGAGGGCCAACAGCACATCACTGCCTGCTTGCCTCGGCGGCTTATCTGACATGCCATAACCACGCATATCCACCGCCGCAACATGGAAACCTGCCTCCGCTAACGGCGCAATGACATGCCGAAAATCCATCCACGCCCCGAAGGTGCCATGAATGAGCAGCACCAACGGGTCAGCTGGGTTGCCGGCCACCGCAGCGTGCAAACGAATCCCCCGAGTGTGCAGCATCGTGTGCTCAAAAGGGCCCTCCACGGCAACCGTGTTGGGCGATACCGGCTGCCGCGGCACCCGCGGTTTCAACCGGGGCAACAAACGAGTCACCTTCATATGGCAGTACACCCCCTTACATACCACGAACGCGCTCGTGATTACCTCACGAGCGCGTGCGGTGAATGCGTCTACTTCACCGAGGACTAGTTAGAACCGTAAGCAGGCTCACCCGTGTTACGGGAGGTGAAGAGCTCCGAGGTGTCCTTAGAAAGGTTCTTCTGTGCCTTACCAGGAACCAAATTCTTCAGCTCCCCAACAGACTCAATAGTCTTCTCCGGCTTCTTCACGCCCTTGAAACGTTTCACACCAACCAGGGCCAGCAGCCCAGCAGTAATGAGCATGAGTAGGAAAACCAGGCCGAAGCCCCATGCCTCATTGGTCCAAATAGCAATCAACTTGGCCAGGAAGAAGAAAAAGAAGAAGGAGGAAAACAGCGCGATCACACCGGCTGCGATAAGAAGGCCACTACCAACAGCAGCCTTCTTGGCCTCGCCGACAACCTCAGTCTTGGCCAGCTCAATCTCATTGCGCACCAGGCTAGACACCTGCTCAGTGGCATTGGACACCAACGTGCCCAGCGAGTCCGCGCCCGGCTGGGTCACGTCTGTATCCCGCAGAGGAATCGAGTCCACCTTTGCGCTAAAGCTAGTCGGGCCACTGGTGTACATGCCTTTGTTGCTCACGTTCTAAAAACCTTCCTTCGGTGGGCCGCGGTGGCGGCACGAATTCATGTGAATTCGCGTTGGACGCACCTTTCAAAGTACCGAAAGTACCGTGACATTGCCTGAAAGATGCTTGAAATAAGCACAGGTCCCTCATCCTAGCAGCCACGAAGCGGGCAAGTTCGGGTGGATTAGGAAGCGTCGCGTCCGCGCTGAGCCAGCCATACCCCCACCGCAGCGAGTGCGGTGACACCGGCGGCAATGCCAGCGCCGATGCCGATCTCGCGGGCACCAGGGGAGGGCACAAGCGGTTCCGGCTGCTTGAAACTAAGGATTTCCCACCCCTGTTCCGCAGCATGCTTGCGCAGGCCGCGTTCCGGATTCACAGCAACGGGGTGGCCCACAACCTCCAGCATTGGAATATCGGTTGCGGAATCCGAGTAGGCATAACAATCCGACAAGTTGTAGCCGCGCTCCTCAGCCAGCTCTCGCATTGCATCAGCTTTGGCTTGGCCTTTGAGGTAGCGCGTAATGGTGCCAGTGAGTTTGCCGTCCACAACTTCGGCCTCGGTGGCCACGATTGTGTCAATGCCGAGCTCATGTGCAATTGGTTCCACCAGAATTCGGGCCGAGGCCGAAACAATAACCAGGTCATGCCCCATATCGCGGTGGTGATCAATGAGCTCACGCGCCTCGGAATAAATAGCCGGTGTGACTACGGAGCCCATGGTGTCTGAGACAATCTGGGAAATTTCCTCAATATCCCAGCCTTCGACCATCTCCGCCAGACGGTCCCGCGTAGCATCCATCTTGTTGCTGGACTGGCCCACAAACATGTACGAAGCCTTGGTTAAGTACAGCTCCAGAGCTTCTTGCCGGGTGATCAGGCCACTTTCAAGAAAACCACGGCCGAACGCGAAGGCGGAGGACGTGGCGATGATGGTTTTGTCTAAGTCAAAGAACGCAGCCGTGGTCGTGGGCGACATGTTGACAGTTTAGCGCGCTCTTGCGCCAGTAACGTTTTTGCAGTTTAAAGCGTGTTTACAGGGGGAGCGTCCGCGATTTGAATAACGTTTGGATAAACTTCTATCAAAATCTTGTCTATTCTTGTAATCGTGTGTAACAATAGTGAGCGCACGGCCCCGATATACAGTGTGGCCGGCCCCGGTCCAACCCCCCCGTGACCGGGTTACCCGACGGCCCGCGCACCCCCCCGATAGCGCGGGCCGTCCCCTATTCTCTGGACTCCTGCTCGAATGGTGGGTGTTGTCGTTTAACCCACCTTTGTGCCGTTTGTTCGGCTTGCTTCTCATTGCCCGGTTGAGGGGGTCAATGTCCACTTCAGTGTGCAATGAGGCTGGATGAGTGGAGGTTATCCACAATTTTTTGATGAGGCATCTACATAAATAGGGGTTATCCACAGCCTGCAAAAACGCCCCTTGAGCAGGCCTAAAAAGTGGTTCATGGTGGGGTCATGCGAAATGAAACAGCGCCCATCGTCGTCGCCGTCGGCGATGCGCTCCTTCACCCGGAAGCGATGCACCTTGCCGCTGTCACTGGCCGTGGAGTCATTGATGTTCGGGACCCAGCGGAGATAGCACTCCACATCACGCGGGGCTTCGCCGTGCTTATCGACGACACCTTTTTAACCGCCCTCACCCCCTCCAGCGAAGCCGATGCTAAGGCGCATCCGGGAGTGTTTCGGATCTGTGGGAATACCGATGTTGGCGCTGCTGAGACTGCTGAAACATTAGCTGTGGTGCGGGCCTCGTTCATGCTTCCGGCGGAGGCGGCTTCTTTGCTGAAAGCGTTAGGGGAGTTAGAACAGCGGGCACCCCACAGGGCGGGTGGTGCGGATCTTCCGGGAGCTGGCGTGGTGCTCACCTTCATCGGTGCAGCAGGCGGTGCCGGGACATCAACCTTGGCCGGGGCCGTGGCCCGTGTATTGGCGGGCAAGGTAGCAACTGGTTCTGGTGAAGGGCTTGATCCGGTGTTGGTGGATGGGCACCGCTATTCCGGCGGGCTTGATCTTCTACTGGGACTAGAAGATTCCATTGGTGCGCGGTGGGGTGATATCCAGATCGGGGACGGCAACGTGGACCGTGGGATCTTTGTCCGCGCGCTGCCTCGCACCGCCGATGGGATTGCGGTGCTGACGCACTCGCGTTCTACGTTGCCAGCGCAGATGAATGAAGGCCCCCAGCAGCCTGCGGCATGGGAGCGGGCAGTGGCAGTACTCGGCGCGGGAGGGGTGACCCTCGTTGATACACCACCCGGTGGGCACATGGTGCGTAGTGACCATACCTTCATCGTCACCCCGGCTGAGGTGAGAGCTGCTGCATCGGCTGCTCTTATTGCTGCTGAATGCCGGGCTAGCTCAACTCCCGCGTCCGTGGTTCTGCGCCATCGCGCATGGTCAGGGATGACTGCGGAAGATATCAGCCACGTGACCAAAACGGAGGTGATTGCGGAGGTTCCCACCATTCGCTCCCTGACTAAGGACACTGAAATTTTGGGCTTGCCTTCGCGTTTGCCTCGTGGTTTAGCCAACGTGGCAGAAGCGATCATTGGGGCGGTGTCGTGATGGATCGCAATAAAATCATCACTGCGGTGCAGCGCCGGCTGGCGGATGATCCACGCTTGGTGCCCACAAACGGCCACGTCGACCCCGCTGAACTCGCTGCTGTCATCCGGGAGGAAGCGGTGGTGATCAGCGACCTGGATGTGCTGGACATCATGCGTGCACTGCGCGATGAGACGGTAGGAATTGGCCCGCTTGAGCAGTTGCTTGCTATCGACGGCGTCACCGACATCTGCGTTAACGGCCCTGATGACATCTTCATTGATCGTGGTGCCGGATTGGAGCGTAGCGGGCTCACCCTGCCCGATGATGCGGATGTGCGCCGTTTAGCCACACGACTGGCCACGACGTGCGGGCGCCGGCTCGATGACGCCCGACCGTTCGCGGACGGACACCTGACCCGGGACGATGGCACCCTCGTGCGCTTCCATGCCGTGCTGCCACCCACCTCCGCAGCGGGCACCTGCATTTCCTTGAGAGTGCTGCGTAGCAAAACTGCCACGCTTGAGCAGTTGGAAACTTCGGGCGCGGTGGATGAGGAAAGGGCGAGGGTGTTGTGGGGAATCGTCGATAAGCGAAAAGCTTTCCTTGTTGTCGGCGGAACCGGAACGGGCAAAACAACATTGCTCGCGGCGATGCTGGCGCAGGTTGCGCCACATGAGCGGATCGTGGCGATTGAGGACACGGTGGAACTCGTACCCACCCACCCGCACGTGGTGAACCTGACCTCACGTGGCGCGAATGCCGAAGGTGCGGGCGAAATTAGCATGTCTGACTTGCTACAACAATCGCTACGCATGCGTCCGGATCGCATCGTGGTGGGGGAGATCCGCGGCCCTGAAGTGGTGGACCTTCTCGCCGCGTTGAATACAGGCCACGATGGGGGTGCCGGGACCGTACACGCCAACTCAATTGAGGAAGTCCCTGCTCGATTGGAGGCCCTCGCAGCGCTTGGCGGTCTGGACAGGGCAGCGCTTCATTCACAGCTCGCCGCTGCCGTGGATGTCGTTGTGGTGATGAAGCGGCAGGCCGATGGTTCGCGCATTGTCCACCAGATCGGGGTGCTACAAGGCAATCCTGTGGTGCCGGAAGTGGTGTGGGACTCCGACCACGGACCGCAGGCGGGGTACGGCAAGCTCATCGCGGAATTGGGGGTGGCGGCATGATCCCGTTCATCCTCGTTGCTGCCGCGGTGTGCGTATGGCCCGTCAACCCTTCAGGGCGCATCATGGAGCATTCCCGGCGCCCCGTGCATCCCGCTGCTTTACCTGCCGCCATGGTGCTCGTGGTCCCTGCGATCTTAGCTACGGACCGCTCAACACTGCTGATCAGTGCCTGCATGGCCGGAGTTGTTGCTTTACGCACAGTGGCCCAATTCCGTGAACGAAAAACACGAGAGGCTGCTTTGGCCACCACGTCCACGTTCCTTGGCCACGTTGTGGCCGCCGTTCGTGCCGGATCCCCAATGCCAGAAGCGTGCAGCCGGGCGGTGGAGCAACTCCCGGCACACACCCCAGCAGAACTGAGAAAGGAGCTGCGCCGCGTCGCAGCTTTGAGTCAGGGAGGTGGGCAAGGCGCCAAAGCGTTGACCTCCTCTGACATGCCGGAACTGCGCGAGGTGGGCAATGTGTGGGCTCTATCGACCCAACTGGGTATTCCGGCTGCGGATCTTCTGACAAGCGCCCGCGCCCGCATCGACCACACACTGCGCCACAGAAACGCAACCAAAGCTGCCCTTTCCGGGCCACGAGCAACAGCCGCGATCCTCTCGGTTCTGCCCCTTGCTGGGGTGCTCATGGGCGAAGCGATGGGTGCACGGCCCATTGCGCTGCTTACCGGCGGTGGGTTAGGCGGGATCTTGTTGGTCGGTGGAACGGCGCTGGTGTGCGCCGGGTTCATCACATCCCAGACGATCATCGGGAGGGCAGCCACATGAGTGGAACAGTTGTTTTGAGCCTGGCCGCAGCTGTCTTGCTTGGTGCCGGTGTAAGCGTGGCAACACCACCGCCGCGTGGACGATTAGGCATGGACGACCCAGCACCACGGGAAAAGGCCATACCGCTGCTCCAACGAGGACTCAACCCCAAAACCCCGCGTGATGGTCCCGCTATGCGGCATAGGATCGCCAGCGATATTGAGCTCTTCGCTGCCTGCTACCGCGCCGGGCTACCGGCCGCCACAGCAGCGGAAGCGGTTGCTGCCAGTTATGGCGGCGCTCAACCGCGGCAGGGCACAACAGCCGACATGTGGCGGCGTGTAGTTGCCTACCTTTCACTCGGGGTTGAACCTGACCGGGCCTGGGCCGTCATGGACGGGACCCCAGGGTTAGAAGAGCTTGCCTCGCTGGTCACCTTGTCCCACGCTTCGGGCACTGCCGTCGCGCAGGGGTGCGGCCGCATTGTCACGGAACTCCGTGAAGCGGCCGCCGATGATGCGACAGCGGCTGCCGAACGCGCAGGAGTGCTCATCAGCATTCCGCTTGCCGCGTTCTTCCTTCCCGCCTTCTTTGTTCTTGGCCTGGCCCCAGTAGTCATCGGGCTCGGTGCAGGAATGCTCGGCGGGTGACACAGAAACCACTCACAACCACTGAATGAAAACAACCAACAAATAAACCACTAAGGAGAAAAACAATGAAAACACTGACGAATCTGAAGGATGTTTTTAGCCAGCCGATTGACCGGGCACTGACCCGCGCTTATGCGCATGCCACCGCACGGATGCAGGTGGTACGGAATGACGCGGGGATGTCCACCATTGAATACGCCATGGGATCTTTAGCAGCCGCGGCGCTCGCCGCAGTGCTCTACATGGTGATCAACGGCAATGGTGTGGTTGATGCGATCGAAGGAATCATCACCGATGCGCTTAGCAATAAGCCGTCTTAAGGTGATGGACGATCGCGGTTCCGTCACCATTGAAGCCGCTTTATCGTTGGCAGTTTTGGTGACGGTCGCCGCGGCGATCATCGCGGGGATCTCCACCATGGCGGCGTACGTGTCCGCGGTGGATGTGGCTGGTGCTGCTGCGCGGTCGCACGCGATCGGGGTGGAGTATTCCCCGCCGCGGGACAGCATTGATGTTACGGTCACCGAGAGCGCAGACATGGTCACGGTCACCGCGCGTGTGCCCGCCGTCGTGCGGGATATGCACGCCACCGCGGTCTACCCGGTGGAGGTGCGGTGAAGCACAGATTGCTTATCGACGATCACGGCTACGCCACCATCGTCTCCGCCACCATCGTGGCTGCGGTGGTAAGCCTGGCTGTCGTCGTCGCCGGCATAGTCAGCACCGTGGTGAATTCCCACCGTGCCCAAGCCGCGGCGGATCTTTCCGCCGTGGCGGCGGCTACCGCGCTCTACGCCGGAAATGACCCATGTGGGACAGCCCGCATCACTGCTGAACTCAACCAGGCGCGTGTGTTGAGCTGTCAGGTGATCGACGTAGACACTGTGGTTACAGCGAAAGTTGGGCGCGCCGAGGCAACAGCACGGGCCGGGCCGATTTAGGCGCCCGGTGGGGTTTGGGGCTTGGTGGGGGCAATGCGTGAGGAGAGCCCCGCCGTCATGGTCACCAACGCGCCCAGCAGTTTCAACGTCCCAGCCTTATCCAAAGGCTGGTTGCCGTTACCGCACTTGGGGGATTGCACGCACGACGGACAGCCCGATGCACACCTGCAGGATTTCACCGCCTCAAAGGTTGCCTCAATCCATTCGTGAAAGCGCGCGTAGCCCTCATCGGCGAAGCCCGCACCGCCCGGGTGGCCGTCGTAGACAAACACGGTGGGTTGCATCGTGTCCGGGTGCAGTGCAGTGGATACACCGCCGATATCCCACCGGTCACAGGTAGCTAACAAAGGAAGGAGACCAATGGCAGCGTGCTCCGCGGCATGCAGCGCACCGGGGACATCACCAGGGGAAATACCGATTTCATCGAGTATCAGCGGATCAATGGTGTACGCCACCGCGCGGGTAACAAGGGTTTGCTCGGGGAGGTCGAGGGGGATGTGTTCGGACACGGTGCCGTCGGAAAGCCTCACAACATAGCCCGTGACATGGTCAGTGACCTTGACATCAACGTTGGCCACCCATAAACCCGGCGACGGATTGACCCGCGCGTGTGGTTCCCCGATCACCGCAATGTCGGTGGTGGAGCGCGCCATCGTGGAATAGTCCGGCATCTCCGGGTGAGCAAGTGCAACGTAATTGTCCAAGTCCAGCTCATCAATGATGAAGTACTCGCCCTGGTGGATGTACACCGCACCGTCATGCACCTGCGCGGCAGCGCGGCCGGAGTCGATAGTGCCCAGCAGGCGCCCATCGGTGGCATCCACAATCATCACTTCTTCGCCTGTGCCACCGCGCAGCGAGACCAGCCCGTGCGCTGTTTCCGGGGTGATGTCGCCGGTGAGCTGCGGCACCGCAAACCACCCGCGCGGGCGGCGGCGCAAAAACCCAGCGAATGTCAGCTCCGCCACCACATCGTCAGCCCCAAACGCAGCCACATCCTCCTCCGTCAACGGGCGCTCCACTGCAGCGCAGTACACATGTCCCCGCAAAATGAAAGGATTCTGCGGATTGAACACACTGTTTTCCACCGGCTTATCCAGTAGCGCTTCGGGGTGGTGCACCAAATAGGTGTCCATCGGCTCATCGCGGGCAACCATCACCACCAAGGAGGACTGTCCCCGGCGGCCAGAGCGCCCCGCCTGCTGCCGGAAAGACGCGACCGTGCCCGGGAACCCTGCCATGACCACGGCGTCGAGCCCGCCAACGTCAATGCCTAACTCCAGCGCATTCGTTGTGGCCATGCCCAGAAGATCACCGTTATCCAGTGCCTTTTCCAGCGCGCGGCGATCCTCCGCCAAATACCCGGCGCGGTAGGAGGCAATGCGGGAGGCGAAATCAGCTCGCCCTTTGGCCACCAAGTCTTCCGCGGCACTCATAGCCACGGTTTCCGCTGCGCGCCGGGAACGCACGAAGGTGAGTGTGCGTGCACCGGTGGCGACGAGCTCCGCCATCATGGCAGCCGCTTCCGTTGTGGCTGAGTGCCGGACGGGCGCACCATTTTCCCCCGCCGCGCCTTCGATGAACCCGGGTTCCCACAGGGCGAAGGTTTTCTCACCGGTGGGGGCGCCGTCGTCTGTCACTGCGGTGACGGGACGGCCGGTGAGATTACAAGCGTGCGCCGCGGGATCAGCAGCGGTGGCGGACGCCAAGATGAACACCGGTTCTGCCCCATACGCCCTGGCAAGACGGTCAAGACGCCGCAACACCAGGGCCACGTTCGCACCGAAAACACCTCGGTAAGTGTGGCATTCGTCCACGATCACGTATTTCAGGTTGCGTAGCAGCCGCACCCATTTGGGGTGGCTGGACAAGATCCCGGCGTGCAGCATGTCGGGGTTGGTGAACACAAACCGGGTGGTTTCCCGGATGGTGGAGCGGGCTTCGGTGGGGGTGTCGCCGTCATAAGGCGCGGGGTTGGCGGCAGTTTTGGTGCCGTTACCCAATACGGGGTGGTCTTTGATGAGTGAGCTGACAGCCAACAACTGGTCTGAGCCGAGTGCCTTCGTCGGGGTGAGGTACATCGCGCAAGCCGTCGGATCAGTAGCCAGGGTGGTCAGCACCGGCAGCTGATACCCTAGGGACTTTCCGGAGGACGTCCCGGTAGCCACCACAACGTTTGTGCGCTCCCACGCCAACTGCGCGCACTGGGCCTGGTGGGTGTAGAGCGCCTGCACTCCTGATTCCTCCCAGAGCCGGCGCAATTCTTCATCAGCCCATGATGGCCAGGGTACGGTGCGAGCGGGTTGAGCAGGCAGCGTCCGCACGTGCGTAAGCGTGCCGGCGGGGAGGGTGCGGGAGATACTGTCAATGAGCTCGCTGGCGAATGAGCCGGGCACAGTCACGGCGGCACCTCCTGAAAACGCAGACGGAAAAACACAGAAATGAGTGAAAATGTTCACGTTCTCAGACGTGAACGCATAAATCATGGCAGACTTGGTGGCGGTTGCGGAAAAGAAGATCCGCCGCCATGAAACCGGATCGGCCGGTTTTAGTGAGATAACCGGCATATACGGAAGGTTTTCAAAAATGGCTACAGGTACCGTGAAGTGGTTTAACGCGGAAAAGGGTTTCGGTTTCATCGCTCCGGATGATGGTTCCACGGACGTATTCGTCCACTACTCCGAGATTCAGGGCAGCGGATTCCGCACCCTCGAAGAGGACCAGAAGGTTGAATTTGAGGTCGGGGAGGGCGCTAAAGGTCCGCAGGCTCAGCAGGTGCGCGCACTCTAATCGCACCGCACTCCCTGCTTTTTTAAACCGGTCTACCCAAAACGGGTGTGGCCGGTTTTTAAATGCTGGATACCCCGCGGCGTACGTCATTCCACTCCATGGCGGCTGCCTGCAGGCGCTGGATTGCCATGCCGACGAGGCTGCCTAAGGTCACACCAACGATCATGGCTAGGAGCGGGTAATCGGAGAAGAGTGTGCCACCGAGGTAACCGGTACCAACGCTGATGAGCACCCACAGGATGACACCGATGGTGTCAAAGAGGAAGAACAGGAACCAGTTGTAGCGCACGGAACCTAAAACAATCGTGGCCACCCAGCGTGCCCATGGCAGGAAGCGGGCAACAATGATGGTCACCGGGCCATGTTCGTGCATGTTGGCACGCACCCAGGTGATGGCTTTGCCGGCGCGGGATTCCGGGTCGAGGCGGTTGACCAGGCCAATGAGGCGGCCTCCCAGCATGAAGCACAAATTATCGCCAATGATCGCACCGATGCCGGCGGCGACCATCACCCACTTCACATCAGGCACTCCTTGAGAAGCGGAAAAGGCGCCAGCTAAGTTGAGCACCGTTTCAGACGGGACGAGTGGGCACAGCGCGTCAATAGTGATGAGGAGGCCGACGAGGGGATAGAAAATAGGCATCGTCATCAATTGCTCAAGAAAGGCAATTAGTCCGTCGACGATCTCGGTCACGCGGTCGGCCTCCTTCCCATGACAGGTTCCCTCACCACTTTTGGCAAGTTTACTCACGCTCGTTAGTCGAGCGAAGTGTTACGGTGCTAGAAAATGACGGTTGCGAAAAGGGGCCGTCGATAAGCAATTGCCTCCTCAAATTTGGGGCCGTAAGTTTCACGTGCTGCAAAATACGTGGTAGTTGTCTGTAGTGAGTTAATCGAGCACCGCACCTGAAGGAGTCACCCGGCGTGACGGAGAAGAACGCACAGGGAAAAACCCTGGTCATCGTGGAGTCGCAGACGAAGGCGAAGAAGATCCAGAAGTATCTGGGCGACAATTATTTCGTTGAGGCTTCCGTGGGGCATATTCGCGACCTTCCCGGCCGCTCAGCTGACATTCCTGCGAAGTACAAGAAGGAGCCGTGGGCGCGCCTGGGCGTGAACCCGGAGAACTCTTTTGAGCCGATTTACGTGGTCAGCGCGGATAAAAAGAAGAAGGTCACGGATCTGCGCGCCAAGCTGAAGCAGTCCGACAAGCTGCTGCTCGCAACAGACCCGGACCGGGAGGGTGAAGCGATTGCGTGGCACCTGCTTGAGGTGCTTAAGCCGAAGGTGCCGGTGGAGCGCATGGTGTTCAATGAGATCACTGAATCTGCCATCAGGGAAGCCGCGGAGAACACCCGTGAGCTGGACATGCACCTGGTGGATGCGCAGGAAACACGCCGCATTCTGGACCGCCTGTACGGCTATGAAGTCTCCCCGGTGCTGTGGAAGAAGATCATGCCGCGCCTGTCCGCTGGCCGTGTGCAGTCCGTGGCCACGCGCGTAATCGTGGAGCGTGAACGCGAGCGCATGGCGTTCGTCTCCGCCGAATACTGGGATGTCACCGCCACCCTCAACGCGGGTGCCACGGGTGCAGGTCAGCCGGATGAATTCGACGCCAAGCTCATTGCTATCGACGGCTCTAAGATCGCCCAAGGCCGCGATTTCGACGACCGTGGCCGGCTGAAAAACGACTCCCTCGTGGTGGTGGACAAGCAGGACGCGGAGAACCTCGCGGAAGCTCTCACGGGGCAGGCGATGGAAGTGTCCAACGTGGAATCCCGCCCGTACACCCGCAAGCCGTACGCGCCGTTCATGACGTCGACGCTGCAGCAGGCCGCCGGCGCAAAACTGCACTTCACCTCGGCCCGCACCATGCGCATTGCACAGCGCCTCTACGAAAACGGCCACATTACGTATATGCGTACGGACTCGACCTCGCTGTCCCAGCAGGGCGTGGCGGCTGCGCGCGCCGCCGCCACGGAGTTGTACGGCGCCAACTACGTCACCGACGCCCCGCGCCGCTACGACCGCAAGGTGAAGAACTCCCAGGAGGCGCACGAGGCTATTCGCCCCGCCGGTGAACGCTTTGCCACTCCCGGTGAGCTGGCGCAGTCTCTCGACGCTGAGGAATTCAAGCTTTACGAACTCATCTGGCAGCGCACCGTCGCCTCCCAGATGGAGGACTCCCGCGGCACGTCCGTCACCGTCACCATCGCCGGTGACGCCAAGACCGGCGAGCACGTTGAACTTTCTGCCTCCGGCCGCACCATCACCTTCCCAGGTTGGCTGCGCGCCTACTCCGACAGCCAGGACAGCAAGGAAAAGCACCTGCCTTCCCTGGCCAAGGGTGATGCGCTGACCGCCCGCGAGGTCACCGCCGACGGCCACTCCACCAACCCGCCGGCCCGCTACACCGAGGCCAGTTTGGTGAAGAAGATGGAGGACCTGGGCATTGGCCGCCCGTCCACCTATGCCTCGATCATCAAAACCATCCAGGACCGCGGCTACGTGGCCACCCGTGGTAATGCGCTCGTGCCTACCTGGGTTGCGTTCTCCGTGGTCGGGCTCATGGAGCAGAATTTCGATGCCCTAGTGGATTATGAGTTCACCTCCTCCATGGAAGACGAACTCGATGAGATCGCCCGCGGCACCGAGGACCGCACCGAGTGGCTCACCGGCTTCTACTTCGGCGATGCTGATGCGGACGATTCCACCGCCGAAGCCATCGCGCGCCGCGGCGGCTTGAAGTCCATCATCGAGACCAACCTCGAATCCATCGACGCCCGCCAGGTCAACTCGCTCGAACTTTATGTTGACGACGAAGGCCGCCCCGTCCACGTCCGCGTCGGCCGCTACGGCCCCTACCTGGAGCGCCAGATCGGCGTCAATGCCGACGGTGAGCCCGAGTATCAGCGCGCCAACCTGCCCGAATCCACCACCCCGGATGAGGTGACCCCGGCTATGGCGGAGAAGCTCTTTGCCATCCCGCCTACGGGACGCGAACTGGGCACCAACCCGGCCAACGGCCGCATGGTCGTGGCCAAGGAGGGCCGCTACGGCCCTTACGTCACCGAACTCGTGCGTGACGACGAGCGCGCTACCGCCGAAGCCCGCGCCCTCGAGATCGT
>NZ_VXKH01000027.1 GCF_008693065.1 Corynebacterium tuscaniense
GAGAGCGACTTCGGGGTCCGTGGCAACGCGGCGCTGGCCACGGCGAAGCGCAAGGCCCCCGGCTTTGCACTGAAGGGCGAGGCCGGTCAGGCGCATGACCTGATCCTTGAGCTGAAGTCCATGGCGGACGTGGGGCTGGTGGGCTTCCCATCGGCCGGTAAGTCCTCGTTGATTTCCGTCCTGTCGGCAGCGAAGCCGAAGATCGCTGACTACCCATTCACTACTCTGCAGCCGAACCTTGGCGTGGTGGACGTAGGCAATGACACGTTCACTATTGCGGATGTGCCTGGCCTGATCCCGGGCGCGAGCCAGGGCAAGGGTCTTGGCCTGGACTTTTTGCGCCACATTGAGCGCACCGCGGTGCTCGTCCACGTGGTGGATTGCGCCACGATGGAGCCGGGCCGTGACCCGCAGTCGGATATTGAGGCCTTGGAGGCAGAGCTGGATTCCTACGCGGAGCAGCTTGAAGCGGATGAGACTGGGCTGGGGGATCTGCGGGAGCGCCCCCGGATCATTGTGCTGAACAAGGTGGATATTCCGGAGGCGAAGGAGCTGGCGGAGTTCCTCGAAGCAGATTTGGCGGAGCGTTTTGGTTGGCCGATTTTCATGATTTCTACGGCGACGCGCGCGGGGTTGGATGAGTTGAAGTGGGCGTTGTGGGATGTGGTTCAGGCTGCCCGCAAGGCGCATCCGAAGGTCAAGGAGAAGGTGGAGCGCCAGGTCATTCGGCCGAAGGCGGTGGATCGTGGGGATGATGTTCGGGTGATCCCGGATCCGGAACTGCCTGGCGCATGGATGGTCGTGGGGGAGAAGGCGGAGCGTTGGATCCGCCAGACGGACTTTGAAAATGATGAGGCAGTGGGGTATCTCTCTGATCGCCTGAATAAGGCGGGCGTGGAGGATCAGCTGCGTAAGCTCGGTGCGCACGAGGGGGACACGGTGACAATCGGGGAGATCTCCTTCGATTGGGAGCCGTCGATTGGCGGTGATCCCACGATGGCTGGACGTGGACAGGACGCGCGCCTGGGTGGCACGGATCGTATGTCCGCGGCGGAGCGTAAGCGTGCGTCGCAAGCTCGTAGGGGGCTTATCGACGAATACGATTTCGGCGACGACCTCCTGAACCGCAGCGAGGCCGACCGCGAACGTTGGCAGGGATAAGGCATGGATCTCCGGGAACAGATTGCTGGCGCGAAGCGCATCGTGGTGAAGCTGGGTACGAGTTCGTTGGTGGATGAGTCCTCGGCGGTGTCGCAGGACAAGATCGACCGGATCGTGGACGCGCTGGAGGCGCGGATGGGGCGCGGGAGTGACGTGATCGTGGTGTCCTCCGGTGCTATCGCGGCGGGCATGGCGCCGCTGGGCTTGAAGTCACGGCCGAAAGACTTAGCGACGAAGCAGGCCGCAGCCGCTGTCGGTCAGATTCACCTGGCACAGTCGTGGGGGCAGTCGTTCGCCCGGTATGAGCGCGCAATTGGGCAGGTGTTGTTGACTCAGTCTGATGCCGGCGTACGGGAGCGTGCCCGGAATGCGCAGCGCACCATTGATCGGCTGCGGCAGATGGGGTCGGTGCCGATTGTCAATGAGAATGACACGGTGGCCACCACGGAGATGAGGTTTGGGGATAACGATAGGTTGTCGGCGATCGTCGCCACGCTTGTTTCGGCGGATGCCCTGATCTTGCTGTCGGATGTTGATGGCCTGTATGACCGGAACCCAGCTGACCCGGCGGCGCGCTTCGTGGATGAGATCCGTAGTGGCAAGGACTTGGAGGGGGTCGCTGCGGGCGATGGTGGCCGCTTTGGCACCGGTGGCATGGCGTCAAAGGTGTCGGCGGCGCGTTTGGCTACGCGTGGCGGGGTCCCGGTGTTGTTGACGTCGGCGGAGAAGATCGAGGAAGCGCTGGGGACCGCGCAGGTGGGCACGGTCTTTCACACGCGACCGGAGTCGAAGCTGTCGGCATGGAAGTTCTGGGCGCTCTACGCGGCGGATGCAGAAGGCACGTTGCACTTGGACGAGGGGGCGGTGCAGGCCGTGACGCGTGGTGGTACCTCGCTTTTGGCTGTGGGCATCACGGATACGGAAGGCGACTTCCATGCCGGGGACATCGTAGAAATCTTGGGGCCGAATGGGCAGGCGATTGGCCGCGGAGAAACTGCCTACGGCTCGGCGGAATTGGCGGGCATGCTTGGCAAACATACGGATGAGTTGCCGGCGCATCAGCGCCGCTCGGTGGTGCACGCGGACTACTTATCCAATTACGCATCTAGGCTCTAGGGCATGAAGTTTGCTATTTTGCCTAAACCCTGGACCCAGACCGTCACCGAGTTGGAGGCGGAAGGCCACGAACACGTAAGCCTTGAGGGGAATCCGGATGTGCTCATCTATCACGGTGGCGCTGCGGATTTTCCAGAGGAGATTCCGGAGTCAGTGCAGTTTGCTCAGTTCGCCTGGGCGGGAATCGATGCGCTGGATGAGGCTGGGATTCTCAAGCGTTCGGGTTTGCGCTGGGCGAATGCTGCGGGGCTTTACGACGACAATGTGGCCGAATCCACCCTCGCCCTCATCCTGGGTGCACTGCACCAGTACCGGCGCGTGACGCGGGATGGGTCGACGACGCGGGAAATTGCGCATGAGACCCAGTACCTGGTTGAGGATAAGACGGTGGCGATTGTGGGGGCAGGGGGCATCGGGAAGAAACTCCTGTCCTTCTTGGTGCCGTTTGGGGTGCACACGATCGCTGTGAACCGTTCCGGCCGCCCGGTGGAGGGCGCTGATGAGACGGTCCGGATGGCGGAGATTGAGTCCAAGAACGTGTGGGGCCGCGCGGACGTGGTGGTGTTGTTGGCACCATTGACGGAATCCACCCGCGGCATGGTTAATGCGGACGTGCTGGCGCAGATGAAGCAGACCGCAGTGCTGGTCAATGTTGCCCGCGGGCCACTCGTGGTCACGGACGACCTTGTGGAGGCACTCAACAACGGCACGATCGCGGGCACCGCGTTGGATGTCACCGACCCGGAGCCACTGCCGGCGGACCACCCGCTGTGGGATTGTGACCGCTGTTTGATGACACCGCATACGGCCAGCACCCCACGCTTTGGTAAGCAGCGCATCGCCGGTCTGACGCTGCGTAACTGGGAGGCTCTACAGCGCGGGGAGAAGATGCCCACCGAAGTTGATGTGGAGCAGGGGTATTAGGCGCTAGGATCGGTCTGCATGACTGACGTAACACGTGCCGCTAACCGTGAAGAAGAACGCGCCGAGGTTCTGTCCAAGGCGCGCGCAGCCAAGGATGTGGCTCCGGTCGTGGGCACGCTGCCAACGTCGGCGAAGAATGAGGTGCTGCTCGCTGCCGCCACGGAGCTGGTCGCCCGCACGGAGGAGATCATCGCGGCGAACCGGCGGGATATTGAGGCTGGGCGTGAGGCGGGGCTCACGGACTCCCTCATTGACCGGTTGGCGCTCGACGCTGGTCGCGTGGAGGGGATTGCTGGGGGGTTGCGTCAGGTGGCGTCGCTCGAGGACCCAGTGGGGGAGGTGCTGCGTGGTTCGGTGATGCCGAATGGCATCAAGATGAAGCAGGTCCGCGTCCCTTTAGGTGTGATGGGCATGGTTTATGAGGCGCGCCCGAATGTCACGGTGGATGCGTTCGGCCTCGCATTGAAATCCGGCAACGTGGCTCTGCTGCGCGGCTCGAAGTCGGCGCGGCATTCGAATGCCCAGCTCGTGGAGATCCTCCAGGATGTTGCCGCCGCGCATGGTCTGCCGCGTGAGGTTGTCCAGCTCTTGCCGTGTGAGACGCATGACTCCGTGCAGGATCTCATCACCGCGCGCGGTCTCGTCGACGTGGTCATTCCTCGCGGCTCTGCACGGCTTATCGACGTGGTGGTGACCGGTGCCACTGTCCCCGCTATCGAAACCGGCACGGGCAATTGTCACTTCTACATCGACCGGGATGCGGAGCTGGATTCTGCGATTGAGATGCTTCTCAATGGCAAGACCCGCCGGTGCTCCGTGTGCAATGCGACGGAGACGGCACTCATTGATGCCGGACTGGATGTGGCGGATCAGTTGCGTGTGGTGGAGGCGTTGCAGGGGGCGGGGGTGAGGGTGCACGGGGACGTCGATAAGCTTGCTGCGATTGGCGCGCAAAATGTGGAGCCCGCAACCGAAGCTGACTGGTCCGATGAATACCTGTCCATGGATATTGCCGTGGACATCGTGGACGGTGTGGACGGGGCAATCGCGCACATCGCGCGCTACACGTCCGGGCACACGGAGGCGATTGCCTCGCTGAATGCTTATACGTTGCAGGAATTTGCGGACCAGGTAGATGCGGCTGCGGTGATGCTCAATGCGTCGACGGCGTTTACAGATGGGGAGCAATACGGAATGGGCGCGGAGATCGGTATCTCCACGCAGAAACTGCATGCACGTGGACCGATGGCGCTGCCGGAATTGACTAGTACGAAGTGGATTCTTGAAGGGAACGGGCAGACCCGTCCTTGATGTTGTGTGATCGATCACTCAATGTTTCAAATGGAGTAGCGACTGAGTATGATGGGCAGTAATTAGAATTAGTTGAGATGTCCACGACCTGTTGGGGTTGTGGGATGGCTGCACCACCAGCTTGAACATGAAGGATAAAGGTCATGCGCCCTGCAAAGATCGTTACTGTTGCAGCAGTAGCGTTCGCCACCACCCTCAGTCTTTTACCCGTCGAGCCTGTAGCTCCTGTAGCTGATGCACAGACTGAGGCGGAGGTAACCAAAGAAGATGGGTGGAAAGCCGTCGAGCGCCCGCCTGCGTACATGAAGGATGGCTCTTATTACCTCCTCATTAACGGCGTTTATGTGCGAGTAGACCAGGCTCCAGGGCAGCCGTTTCCCCCTGTTGATCGTGGGGATGAAGACGACAACGCTAAACCTGATCCGGGCTCCGGTGATGATGGCTCCTCATCAGGCAACGTTGGCAAAGTCATGGCATGGTTAGCGCCCCTGCTGATCATCGGTGGAGTTGTGGCCACCATTGCTGCTGTCATCCGCCACCAGTTCCCCACCGGCCGATTAATGGTGTACTTCCAGCCGAGTGATCACGTGGGGCACACATTCGGCTAACTAGGGTTGAGCTCATGTCTGATCAGCCTGTTGCATCCACCCATGGCCCCCGTCGCATTGGCATCATGGGTGGAACTTTTGATCCCATTCACAATGGGCACCTGGTTGCCGCGAGTGAAGTAGCGGATATCTTCCAGCTCGATGAAGTGGTTTTTGTGCCCACTGGCCAACCATGGCAGAAGGCAGGCAAGAAAGTCTCCGATGCGGAAGACCGCTATTTGATGACGGTGATTGCTACCGCCTCCAATCCCCGCTTCAACGTCTCTCGTGTTGACATTGACCGCCCTGGTGCCACCTACACGGTGGACACGTTGCGGGACATGCGCCAGAAGTACCCGAAGGACGATCTGTTCTTCATTACTGGTGCAGATGCACTGGCCTCCATCATGTCCTGGCATGACTGGGAAGCCATGTTCGATCTAGCAGAGTTCGTTGGCGTGACCCGGCCCGGGTATGAACTCGCTGAAGACATGCTGCCCGTGGAGCATCAGGAACGCACCCATTTGATTGAGATCCCGGCGATGGCGATCTCCTCCACCAACTGCCGTGAGCGCGCTGCCGCCGGCCGCCCGGTGTGGTATCTCGTGCCGGATGGAGTTGTCCAGTACATCGCTAAAAACAAGATGTACCGCCAATAAGTGGCATATTCCCTGTGTTTCATGGGAGTATAGGACGGTTGAGTCTCTTAGGCCCTATGAATTGAAAAGTATTGAAGAAAAGGATTGCGCCAGCTTGACTGCTTCGGACACCGCTCGCGACCTCGCCGTTATCGCCGCTAAAGCCGCCGATGAAAAACTCGGCGCCAACATTGCTGTGATTGACGTTTCTGACGTCTTGGCTATCACGGATATCTTCGTGGTTGTCTCCGCCGACAACGAGCGCCAAGTTGCCTCCATCGTTGAGGAGGTTGAGGACCAGTTGACCAAGGCTGGTGCTGAGCCAAAGCGCCGTGAAGGCAACCGTGAATTCCGCTGGGTCCTGCTGGACTACGGCCTGTTCGTCGTGCACATTCAGCGTGAAGCCGAGCGTGAATTCTACGGTTTGGACCGCCTGTACGCTGATTGTCCACGCATTGAGGTGGAGGGCGTGGAGCCGTATGTGCTTCCCGGCGATTTCTCCACGAGTGCGGATGGCGCCAACGTGCGCACCTTGGACAATATTGAGGACCTGCCTCTGGCGGGTGAGAGCCCCAGCAATAACGACGAATAGCCACGACTAGCCACGGATGACCACAATGACGCGACGACTGATCATGCTGCGCCACGGCCAGACTACGTACAACGCTGGCCGTCGTATGCAAGGGCAGCTTGATACGGAGCTGTCGGAGACCGGAGTCGCGCAGGCACGCGCTGCAGCACAATGGGCGAAAGACTATGGGATCATCCGTATCATCTCCTCCGATTTGGGGCGTGCGAGCCACACCGCGGAGATCATTGCTACTGAACTGGGGTTGGATGTGGAGCTGGAGCCACGGCTACGTGAAACCCATTTGGGTACGTGGCAGGGAATGACTCACCATGAGGTGGACGCTGAGTTCCCGGGGGCGCGCGCAGCGTGGCGCCACAGTCCGGCGTGGGCACCACCGGGTGGGGAATCGCGTTTGGATGTGGCGAAGAGGGCGCGGCCTGTCGTGGACAAGCTCATGCAGGATTTCGACGACTGGGATGACAACGCCGTGCTTTTTGTCGCGCATGGTGGCACGATTTCGGCACTGACCTCAAACTTGCTTGAATTGGATGAGGCACAATACCCGCTGCTAAAAGGTCTGCACAATACAAATACTTCACAGCTTTTGGCGCGGCCAGCGTTCGATGGCACACCAGGTAAAACCCAGTGGTACCTGGAGGCCTGGAACCAGGGGCTGGGTACGCCATGACCATACGTATTATCACTGACAGCTCCGCGGGAATCCCACCGCATATTGCGGAAGAGCTGGAGATCACTGTTCTTGACCTTCATGTCACGCGAGAGGAATCAGAGGATGCGGACAGTAAGAAGGGTGAGACCCAAGGAACTTCGGGTTTAAGCGCGCTCGAACTTGCCGCGGCCTACGCCCGGCAATTGGAGCGCTGCCATGATGAGGGAATTGTTGTGCTTCACTTGTCCAAGCGGTTGTCTTCAACATGGTCGGCTGCGGTGAGTGCTTCAGCAGTTTTCGACGACACCGTGCGGGTCATAGACACCTCCGCCGTCGGCATGTCCCTTGGCTTTGCTGCCATCGTCGCAGCTTCGTTTGCACGTTCGGGCGCGGATCTCGGTGGTTGCGTGAACGCGGCGAAAGGCGCGCTTGCTCTGTCGGAGACGTGGCTGTACCTCTCCCAGCTCGATGACATCCGTAAATCGGGCCGTATTTCCGCCACAACAGCGGTCCTGTCGGCAGCACTGCTGGCCACAAAGCCGATTCTGCGCGTGCACGACGGCAAACTGGAGCTGGCCATCAAGACGCGTACGCAGAAGAAAGCCTTCAGCAAGCTCGTCGAGCATGTTGTTAAGCGCTCTGATGGGATGCCCGGCTACGCCGCCGTGCAGTACGCGGGCGACAGGGAAGGCGCTGACGTACTCAAAGGCATGCTGGAGGAAGCGTTGCCGGAAGGGTCCACCGTGGGCGTGTACCCCCTGGATGAAGTACTCACGGTCCACACGGGTGAAGGCGCACTTGGCCTGTCCGTGTTCTTTGCCACCCCAACGGTGGATTAGCTTCGTTTGTCCACTTCAGTGGGCATATTTTCCTGTTTCTGTGGATAAAACCGTGTTTAGATGACGTGTCACTACGGTTATCCACATCCCTGGCCGTGAGTCCTTTTCGCCGATGCCAATGCCGATTAGCGTGGCGGGCATGGCACCACCAAGCGCAGTTGACCGGCTCAAAGAGCTCACTCGTCCAACAGGCGAAGAGGATCTCATGCGGGTCACCTACCCAACACCACGCCTGAACATCGCTCCGCGAACGGCGGCAGCCGCGGTCGGGTGCGTGGCTGCGGTGTGTCTCGCAGCTGTTGGCTGGTCCAGCCTGCGCAGCCCTGATTCAACTACCGACGCACCAGAGCCGCTGTGGAGCACCGCCGCCGAAGCCAACGAACTTTCGGATCAAGTTGTCGTTGCGGTGGTGGGGGCCGTCGAGCAGCCGGGTCTGGTCACGCTTGATCAGGGCTCCCGTGTTGCCGATGCTCTGGATAAAGCCCAACCATTGCCTAATGCGGACCTGATTAGCGTGAATCTGGCCCAACTCCTGGTTGATGGGCAACAGATCCATGTTCTCGCCCAGGGGGAAGCGCCCGCCCCAGGTGTGGCGCAGCAGCCGGGGCCACAAGGGCCGTCGGACGGGGCGGGGATTTCACTCAACTCGGCCACGGCAGCGGAACTCACCGAGCTGCCTGGGGTGGGGGAGGCAACCGCAGCCGCGATTGTGGCGCACCGGGAATCCAATGGGCCGTTCACGGCGTTGGAGCAGCTCATGGATGTGAAAGGAATTGGCCCAGCCAAGTTCGAGGCTGTGAAGGATCTGGTGACACTCTGATGCGTGAGCTCCGTCTCGTTCCCGCAGCGTTGTGCGCATGGGGTGCAGCAATTGCTGTGATCGTGGCGGGGCCGTGGGCGGCACTCATTGTGGTCAGTGTTGTCATACTCGCACTTTTTGTGTGGCGTGAGCCCGGTCAAGCGATCTTGGCAGGTGGGATCGGAGCGTGCTCGCTGGCGCTGTCGTGGTGGCGCGTGGCAGTTGCGCAGGCATTCAACCCATATGCAGGCATCACGGGAAAAATCAGTGGGATGCCCAAGGAGATGGACTCTGGAAGCTGGCTGGTGCGCGTGCGGGTAGAGGGGTATCCCTCATCGGTGCCCGTTTTCGCCGGGTCGCTGCCGGAGGGTGCTGTGCCAGGCGCCATGGTGGCGGCAACGGGGCAGGTGACAGATTCCACGCGGCCAGGGATCGGTGCCTTTGTGCTCAACGGTGAAGTGTCGCTGCTGAGTCCGCCCGAAGGGTTCGCTGCTTTTGCTGCTGGTGTGAGGGAACGGTTTGCCACCGCGGTAGTGGAGCATGTTGGGCCACACGCCCAAGGCATCATTCCGGGGATGGTGCTGGGGGATGTGTCCTTCCAATCGCCGGAGGAACAGCAGGCGTACGTTGATACGGGTCTGAGTCACTTGAGTGCGGTCAGTGGTGCGAATTGCATGTATGTGGCCACAGCAGCACTCGTCGTGGCGCGCCTTGCACGTGGTGGGTTGCGGGTGCAATTAGCGGCAGCCGGGGTGGCTCTGCTGGTCTACGCCGGGCTCATCGGCCCGGAACCAAGTGTTTTAAGAGCAACCGTGTCCGGGCTAGTTGGGTTGGTAGCAGTGATTAGCTCCAGCCGCGTGGAGCCAATCCATGCTTTGAGCCTGGCCATCATCGGGCTCATCTTGGTGGATTCAGATCTGGCGGTGAATTACGCCTTTGCGCTATCGGTGGCCGCCACCGGCAGCATCGTGGCGTTGTCGCCTCTGATCTATCAGGCACTAGGGCGCACGGGATGGCCGGATATTTTCGTGCGCGTGCTCTCAGTAGCCATTGCGGCGGACATGGCCACTGTACCTCTCATCGCTGCGATGGCGGGACGAGTACCGGTGGCATCCGTTTTGGCTAATGTGGCGGTGAGTCCAGTGACGGGGATCGTTACGGTGCTGGGCATGGCCGCCGCGATCTTGGCGCAGATCAGTCATGTCCTGGCGGCGCCATTGTTGTGGGTGATCGCACCCTTGGCTGGGTGGGTGCGTACGGTGGCGGAGGTGGTGTCACGTAACCCGCATGCCACGGTGCAGGTGGGGCCTGCGCTCGTCGTGGTGTGTTATGGCTGGATCCTCGCTGCTTTCATCGTTGCACGCGGGAGAATGCGGCGAATAGAATGAGCCGCATGTCCAGCCACAGTCCCGTGCATTTTGTGGTTGGCGAGGATGAATTTCTCGCCGAACGCGCAACGCAGGCCATCATTGACCAAGCAAGCCCCGCGGCTGAGGTCACCGTTTTGCGCGCCGGGGATGTGACGGAAGGGGAATTGCTGCAAGTCACGAGCCCGTCGTTGTTCGCGCAGGAGCGCGTGGTGGTGATCAAGGACACTGAACTTGCCGGTAAGGAGCCTACGGAGCTGCTACTGCAGGCAGCGGTTGATCCCGCGCCGGGGATGACGTTGGTGATCGTGCACAGTGGTAAGGGCCGGAATAAGTCATATGTGGCGAAGTTCCGCAAGGCCGCGGAGGTACATGAGGTGGGCACGCTCAATCAGCGTGAGCGCCAGACGTGGGTGCAAAATGAGTTCCGGCGCCGCGGGGTGCGCCCCACGCCAGACGTTGTTGGGGCATTGTTGGAGTCCGTCGGTTCGGATCTGCGCGAGTTGGCATCCGCAATTGAGCAGCTTATCGACGACACTTCTGGCGACCTCACCGTCGCCGATGTCCGCGCCTACTACACCGGTGTGGCGGAAGTCTCGGGCTTTGATATCGCTGACCAGGCGGTGACAGGCCGAATTGATCGTGCTTTGGCTAGTACGCGCCGGGCATTGCAGCTAGGAATTAGCCCGGTGGCGATTACGGCGGCGCTGGCCAACAAGATCGGTGATATTGCGAAGCTCTACCAAACTCGCGGTAACCCGGACCAGATTGCGCGTGAGATTGGCATGCACCCCTTCGTAGCCAAGAAGACGATGCAGATCGCCCGCAACTGGTCGGGCGATGCCGTGAGCCGCGCGGTCATCATCGTTGCCCGGCTTGATGCGGAGGTCAAAGGGCAAGGCGGTGATCCGGAGTTCGCCGTGGAGGACGCGGTCCGGCGGATTGCCACCCTTGCCCGGTAGCCGCGCGGGCGCCTTATGTCTCATGCGTGATAGGGTGCCTCTCCGTGAACGACCACAACATTCCGGATGATGTCCGGGACTTTGCCACGCGCCTTTTCACCATGGCCCGCGAAGGCGACATGACGTTGCTTGAATACATCGACCACGGTGTGGATGTGGACCTAACCAACCAGGACGGTAACAGTTTTCTGATGCTCGCGGCGTACGCCGGCCAGGAGGAGTTGGTGAGGGGATTGGTGGGGCGTGGGGCGGACGTCGATAAGCAAAATGCGCGCGGACAGTCCCCTTTGGCCGGGGTGGTGTTCAAGAAAGAGGACGCCATCGTGGACATTCTTTTGGCAGCGGGGGCCGACCCGCATGCGGGGACTCCTGATGCGATTGCAACGGCGCAGATGTTCAACCGAGCGGACCTCGTGGAAAAGATGCAGCAGTGAACCCCGCCGACCTTGCGGCGATCATCGCCGTGAATGTGGTAGGTGCCGCATCCCCCGGGCCGGACGTGGTGCTGCTCACGCGGATGGCCACGCGCTCACGCAAACACGCTATGGCCGCGAACCTTGGCATCCACGTTGGGGTGCTCATGTGGACATCCCTCACCGTCTTCGGGGCGGCGGCACTACTTACTGCTTTCCCATGGATGCTGGAACTGATTCAGGTGATTGGCGGCAGCTGGATCATGTACATGGGCATTTCCGCAGTGCGACAAGGGTGGCGTGACCGCCTCAATCCACCCTTGGACCTTGAGGAGGCAGTGCAACGCCTTGGCTCAGTCCGCTCCGCCTTCACAACAGGTGTAGCCACGAACCTATCCAACCCGAAGATCGTGCTCTTCCTCGCCGCGCTCGTTGCACCGCTGCTGCCGACGTCCCCAACAGTGGGGGTCGCGCTCACGGTGATCGCTGCGCTGTGGCTGTCCTCGTTCCTGCTGTTTATCGCGTACTGTCTGCTCGTGTCGACCGACCGGGTGCGCCGCAAACTGTTCCATGCGGGCCCCTACATCGACATGGGTGCCGGCACGTTCTTCATCATCGCCGGCACCGTGCTGATTCTTCGCGGCTTGCTGGGTTTGGCTGGTTAGCCCAGGAAGAACGTAACTACCCAGTTGGTCGCGCTGGGGTTGGTGAACCAGGTGTGGCCGCCGCCGGCAATTTTCACGATTTCGGTCTGGGTCTGGCAGTGGTTCGGGGCGAACACGGTGGCATTGCCTTGCTGGTGTGAGCTCACCGCGCTCATGGTGCAGCCGTTACGCACGCCTTGGTCATGGAAAACAGAGCGCACTGGCTTGTAGGGGGCGCCGTGGCGTACACCGCCGTCATAGTGCACAACATCGTCATTATCGGCGTGCATGAGCAGGGTACGCACCGACCCATTGGCGCAGCCGGACACCGTGGGATTGTAGTAGGCGCCGGCGACGCTCGCCACGGCAGCAACCAGGTCAGGGGCGTGGCAGGCAAGAGCAGCAGCCATCCCGCCACCATTGGACAGCCCCGCGGCGTACACACGATCCCGGTCAATGTTGTGGCTTGCGCCGAGATCATCGATGATGGCGCGGACGTAAGCAATGTCCGACTGCAGTGGCGCTGCCGCATAGGGGGCGCCACCCCACGCATTGTTGATGCCCTGGGCATACACGATGATGGCTCGGCTCTGCGCTGCCTGCTCAAGGCGCTCATAAGACTGCGTTAGCGTGGCATCATGCTGCCAGCCACCAAAACCGATGATCACCGGGTAGGTGCGCGCCGGGTCATAGTCATCTGGCAATACGAGTGTGTACTCACGGTTCATGCCGGCGGCCTGTACGTGGCGTTTGCCACCGTTTTGTGCAGGACCATCGGGTGGAAGCTGCTGCAGCAAAGCGGAGGACAATTCAAGGAGTTCGCGCCCGCTCAGGGAGGACAGGGAGGAGGAGTCCTTGTTCTGTGCCTGTGCTGGAGATTGCGACACGGAAACGCTGACGGTGAGCGCAGCGGCAGTGAGAGCGGCTACGGCACCGCGGCGAAATTTTTGCATGCGCGAGATCTTAAACCTACGAGAGAACTTTTGTCACTCTAGCTAAAAGGGGGGTGCCCCTGCCCCGCACAACAACAAAACCCTGCCCCGCGGCGACGCGGAACAGGGTGGATGCGGAACAGGGTGGATAACGGCAGAGCTTTAGAAGTCTTACTTGCCCAGCTTGTTGAAGGCCTTGGCCATGTTGGACTTCTTGTTAGCCGCGTTGTTGCGGTGGAAGACACCCTTGCTCACGGCCTTGTCCAGCTTGCGGGAAGCAACGCGCAGCTGTGCCTCAGCTGCAGTGGCGTCGCCAGCCTCGATCGCTGCGTTGAACTTACGGATCTCGGTGCGCACTGCGGAGCGGATGCTCTTGTTGCGCATGCGACGCTTCTCGTTGGTGATAACGCGCTTCTGCTGCTGCTTGATATTTGCCATGATGTACCTCTTGACGTATTTGAAGTTCGAAAAATTACCGTATCCGCCCGTTTATGCGCCACAACTTGTTGAGAGGCCACAAACCCAAGGTCCTGTCTGTGGCGTGTGACGCACCAGCGTGTATACCGGAGCGAATAACGGGTAAACCCTAGCAGGTGATACACATACGGGACAAAACGCTAGGCCCAGTCGAAGTGCCTGCGTAGGTGATCCGCAATCCGGTCGAAGCGCCGTGGCGGGAAGAGTGCACCGCGTCGGCGGAGGTCAGTTTCGGGGATGGACAGTGTTTTATCCAGGCGCACCCAGCAAGGTTCGCCGGTGGTTTTCCATTCACCACTGCCGATGGGCAGCCATGCGTCATCATCGGCGTGGTCGTCGTTAGAGGAGATGAGCAGCCCGAGCACGTCCTGGCGGTCGCGGCCGACGACCAGCATGGAGCGTTCCCGCAGGGGGGTGGCGGGAACGTAGAACCACACCACTTCGCCGGGTTCGGCCTGCCCATCCATATCGGGCGCGTAGAAAATGCTGCGCGGAATGTCAGCGGTGGGGAATACCTTGGTGCGTGCTGGGCGACGGTGGTGCTGGGTGGGGGAGTTTCCCAGGCGCTCATTGAGCAGCTTCAGGCCTTCATCCAGCGGGGTGTGTTTCCGCCGGAGTTTGCCCTTTCCCGCCCATTTGGGGCGCCGCCACATAGTCATGGTTTATAGCCTAGAACTTTCGCCGAATGTGCGACAGTTATCGGAGCAACTAAGTGGGGTTGGGATTGGTTGGGGGTAACCGAAGTGGCGCTGGAGTGGGGGCGTCGTTAAGCATTTGCCTGCTTATAACAAGGCCACGGTAGAGTGAGGCGCGATGGCCAAGAACACCAATTTTGCATTGCAGACCTTCACGGATCCGGCGCGGATCCGGAGCTTCTGCATCATTGCGCACATTGATCACGGTAAGTCGACGTTGGCGGACCGCATTTTGCAGTTGTCCAATGTTGTTGATGAGCGTGAGATGCGCGACCAGTACCTCGACAGCATGGACATTGAGCGTGAGCGCGGCATCACCATTAAGGCGCAGAACGTGCGTCTGCCGTGGGTGCCTAAGACCGGCGCGCATGCGGGTGAAGAGATGGTCCTGCAGATGATTGATACACCGGGCCACGTGGACTTCTCCTATGAGGTATCACGTTCGCTCGATGCGTGTGAGGGCGCAATTTTGCTTGTCGACGCCGCACAGGGCATCGAAGCCCAAACCCTGGCCAACCTGTACATGGCTATGGAGAATGACCTGGAGATCATCCCGGTTTTGAACAAGATTGACTTGCCGGCAGCTGATCCGGATAAGTATGCCGAGGAGATTGCCCACATCATTGGCTGTGAGGTTGATGATGTCCTGCGCGTATCCGGCAAGACGGGTCAGGGTGTGCCGGAGCTGCTGGACCGCGTGGTGGAGCTCATCCCGTCGCCGACCGCCCCGGGTGCTGCCGATGGTGGCGTTGGTGCGGATCTGCCGGCGCGTGCGCTGGTCTTCGACTCTGTCTATGACACCTACCGTGGCGTGGTCACCTACATCCGCATGATGGACGGCAAGCTTGAGTCCGGCCAAAAGGTGCAGATGATGAACACGGGTGTGACACACGAGATCCTGGAGATCGGCATTGTCTCCCCGACGATGCAGAAGACCAAGGGTCTCGGCCCGGGTGAGGTGGGCTACCTCATCACCGGTGTGAAGGATGTCCGTGAGACGCGTGTGGGCGATACGGTCACGTGGGCGCAAAAAGGCGCGGAGGAGCCTCTCGCGGGCTTCGAAGAAGTCAAGCCGATGGTGTACTCGGGCCTGTTCCCTGTGTCCCAGGAGGACTTCCCGGCATTGCGTGAGAGCTTGGAAAAGCTCCAGCTTAACGATGCCTCCTTGACCTGGGAGCCCGAAACCTCCGTCGCCCTAGGCTTCGGTTTCCGCTGTGGCTTCCTGGGGCTGCTGCACATGGAGATCACCCGTGACCGCCTGGAGCGCGAATTCGACCTGGACTTGATCTCCACCGCGCCGAGCGTGACCTACCGCGTGATCGCGGAGGATGGCACGGAGTCGATGGTGCACAACCCGTCTGATTGGCCAAGCGGCAAGATCCCTGAGGTGTATGAGCCGACGGTGAACATGACCATCATTGTCCCGCAGGAATTCGTGGGCACGACGATGGAGCTGTGCCAGTCCAAGCGCGGCCAGATGAAGAACATGGAGTACCTCTCCGAGGACCGCGTGGAACTGCGCTACATCATGCCGCTCGGTGAAATCATCTTTGATTTCTTTGACATGCTGAAGTCCCGCACCAAGGGCTATGCCTCCCTCAACTATGAGGAAGCCGGTGAGCAGGAAGCGGACCTGGTCAAGGTGGACATCCTCCTCCAGGGTGAGCCGGTGGATGCGTTCTCTGCAATCGTGCACCGTGACTCGGCGCAGTGGTACGGCAACAAGATGACTAAGAAGCTCAAGGAGCTCATCCCACGCCAACAGTTCGAGGTGCCTGTTCAGGCGGCGATCGGCTCGAAGATCATCGCGCGTGAGAACATCCGCGCCCTGCGCAAGGACGTGTTGTCCAAGTGCTACGGCGGCGATGTCTCCCGTAAGCGCAAGCTGCTGGAGAAGCAGAAGGCCGGTAAGAAACGCATGAAGTCCATCGGTTCGGTCACCGTGCCGCAGGAAGCATTCGTCGCGGCCTTGTCCACGGACGAAGATTAGGTCGGCAGTAGGTGGGCAGAGTGCGGGGTAGAAGCTGCCCCGCCTCGGGGGCCAAGCGTATGACGTTATGCTCGTGGGCATGGTGTCTACGATCATTCCGCCCGGAGTTCGCGTTACTGAACATGTTCTGGACGTGCCGTGGGACCGCGAAAAAGCTGAACTAGGCACGTTTGAACTCTTTGCGCGCGAACTTTCATCACCTGAAGGTGATGAAAGGAGTGGAAAGGGTGGGAAGAAGCCGCCGTTGCTGTTCCTCCAGGGCGGCCCCGGTAACCCAGCACCGCGCGTGATGCAGGGGTGGATCCCGGAAGCATTGAAGCACTACACGGTGTACCTGTTGGATGAGCGTGGGACGGGACGGTCTGGGAAGGTTGATCGGACAACGCCGGACCTCATCCGCACGGACATTATTTCTAAGCTGCGGTGCCCAGATGTGGTGGCGGATGCGGAGGCATTGCGCGAACACTTGGGGTTTGAACAGTGGAACGTGCTGGGTAATTCCTTCGGAGCGCTGTGCACCGCCAGCTACCTGTCGTACTACCCGGAGGCGATTGGGCAGGCGTATCTCACGGGTGCTGTGCCCCAGATCGGTTGGACCCCGGTGGAGTACAACACGACCAGCCTGGACTTGTTAGAAAAGCGCGTGCAGGAGTTCTACGCTGCGGTACCGTACGCGGAGCGCACCGTGCGGGAGATCTGCCACCACCTGGACAACGCGGAGGAGATTCTGCCCACAGGGGAGCGGCTGAGTTCGCAGCGCTTCCGTTTCATCGGTGTGGCGTTGGGGGAGGAGCTTGGCTTCCACCACCTGGCTGTGCTGTTGGAGTCACCTTTCATCCGTCGTGGCGGTGAGAAGCATTTGCGCGGAGACTTCCTGGCTTTGATCAGCCAGTACGTTGGCTTGCAGAGCAACCCGCTGTGGGCGGTACTCCATGAAACGCTCTTCGGTGCGCCGGGACGGAGCACGAACTGGGCAGCACACCAGGCGGTGGAAGGCCGCGCCGGGTTCGCCCTCGATGCGGACCCAACGGATGAGAGCGAGCCGTTTTACCTACTGGGCAACCACTTCTTCCGGCACCACTTTGAGGAAGACCCGGCGCTGCGCCCCTTCCGCGATGTGGTGCATGAGATGCACGAGAAAACGGACTGGTCGCGCGTGTTCAATGAGGAACAGTTGCGCTCCAACACAGTCCCGGCTGTTGTTGCCCTTTACGAGCGTGACATGTTTATTCACTATGACCGCGCCGTGAACGTGGCGAAGCAGATCGGCGGAATGAAGGTATGGTCCCACCCAACTTGGGACCATGACGCGATTTATCTCCACGGGCAGGAGCTTTTCCAGGGCGTTTTTGATACGGCCCATAGCGTGCGGTAACTCGGGGGCCTATGATCATGCATATGGATGCGTTCCCTCATGAGCAGATCCAGCTAAGCACGGCTGAGCTCGAAGTGTTCCAAGGTCTCACGGAGATTTTTGAGGTGCGTCAGGAGCATGTGTTAAACCCCGCGTTGATGCTGTACATCACGCGTTAAACCCCCACCATTTTTGTTACGGCAGCTCCGGCAGGGCATCCGTCGGCCATGGGTAAGAAGGCTGGGCGCCCGGGCGGGTGACGGCGAAGGCGCCGACGCGGGAGGCGTACCGGGCGGCGTCGATAAGCAATTCCCCTTCGCGCAGCTTGTGGCACAGCGCGCCAGTGAACGCATCGCCCGCGCCGACCGTATCAACGGGTTCCACAGAAGCTGCGGGGATGTGGGTGGAGCCGTGCTCATCGGCGATGGTAGCGCCGTCCGCGCCGTACGTGATCACCACGGAAGGCACACCCGCACGGACGAGATCAGTGGAGGTGACCTGATCATTCAGGCCGAGTTGCCGAGCAACGAGGACCGCTTCATGCTCATTGAGCACCAGCGGATCCGCCGCGAACAGGACCGCGGGGTCCACAGGAATCACCGGCGCAAGGTTGACCACCACCCGCACGCCGGCGGCCTGAGCGATCTCCACTGCGCGCTCGCAGCCCGCCGCGGGAATCTCGCCCTGCAACAACAGGATCTCTGCGCGCCCAATAAGATCCGCATGCTTGTCGACGATCTCACGCCCCACCCGCGCATTCGCCCCCGAAATGACCAGCACAGTGTTCTCCCCGTCCGCGGCCACGGTGATGACGGCCAGCCCGGTGACATCATCGAGGGTTTCTACAGCGGTGAGATCCACCCCGGCATCGGTAAGAAGCGCGGTCGCTGGAACCGCATTTGTATCACGGCCAACAGCGCCGACGAAGGCGACGGGGGAACCCAGACGGGCTGCCGCGACGGCCTGGTTAGCGCCTTTCCCGCCGGCGGTGATGCCGCCACCATTGCCCAAAAGTGTCTCCCCGGGTTGCGGGTGACGTGGGACATTAACGGTGAGGTCAGCGTTGATGGATCCAACAACCACGATCATGTGATTCATCGTAGTGGCGTTGGGCAACTCACAGGGTGGGGATGGCCCGCAGCAGCGAGCGAGTGTACTCATGCTGCGGGTTTTCCCATACCTGCTCCGTGGGGCCCGTTTCCACTAGGCGCCCCTCGTGCAAGACAGCGATGGTGGGGCAGACCTGTCGCACAACGGAGAGGTCGTGGGAAACGAAGATTAAGGTGAGGTCGTCGTTGACCACCAGGTCGTCGATAAGCTCAAGCACCTGTGCGCGGACCGAGACGTCGAGTGCGGAGACCGGTTCATCCGCGATGAGAATCTCCGGGCGTGGTGCGGCGGCGCGCGCGATGGAGATGCGTTGACGCTGGCCACCGGAGAATTCATGTGGGTAGCGCGCGCCCACTCCGTCTAGGCCTACCTGGGCGAGTGCCTCATCCGCGCGGGTGCGTGACACGCCTGCTTCCCGGATGGAATCGGCCACGCGACGGCGCGGGTTGAGCGAGGAGTAGGGGTCCTGGAACACCATTTGAATCCCGCCGTCTACCGTGACGGTGCCAGAATCAGGTTCGTTGAGGCCGGCGATGAGGCGCAACATGGACGTCTTGCCAGAACCGGAACCACCAACGATGCCGATGCGTTCACCGCGCTGGATGGTCAGGGATACATCATCGAGCGCCAGCGTATCGCCGCGGCGCCAGGTGAGATTCTCAAGACGAATGATGGGCTCCCCAACCGGGCGAACGGCGGCGGGTGCGCCGGGCCGTGAGGCGGCCACGAGTTGCGCGGTGTAGTCCGTGGCTGGTGCGTCCAAGTTCGCGTCCGGGTCCACGATCTCGCCTTTGCGCAACACGAGGATGCGGTCTGTCATCTGCCGGATCACACCTAGATCATGGGTGATGAACAGCAGCGCCATGCCGCGCTCACGCACCAGCCGATCCAGCAGCTCCAGAATCTGACGCTGCACCGTCACGTCGAGGGCGGTGGTGGGCTCATCACAAATGAGCAGGTCCGGGTCACCCGCAATGGCGAGCGCGATGAGCACACGCTGCCGCTGACCGCCGGACAACTCGTGTGGGTAGGCGCCCGTGCGCGTGATCCCCACCTCATGGAGCAACTCGCGGGCACGTGCCAAACCGCATGCTTCAGCCACTTGCTTCTCGACGCTCATCAGCGGATCCAGCGCCGTCATCGGCTCCTGAAAAATCATGGCCACTGTGTTGCCCCGCAGTGCGCGTGAGGTTTTTTGGCCTTTGACCAGGACTGTGCCCTGCACATCCAGTGATGGGTGGAGCAGCCCCATGATGGTCATTGCTGTCATGGACTTCCCGGAGCCGGATTCACCGATGAGTCCCACGCGCTCGCCGGGGGCGATGGCAAAGCTGATGTTGTTCAAAATGCCGGGGATGGTCAGGTTGTCCACGGTGACGAGGTTGCTCATCGTGCCCTCCTTGGGTTGAGCGCATCACGCAGCGCATCGCCCAGCAGATTGAAGCCGAGGACCGCAGCGGCGATAGCCAAGCCTGGCCATAGCGCCAGGTGTGGGGCGGTGGCCAGATATGCCTGGGAGGATTGCAACATCCGGCCCCAGGAGGCGTACGGCGCCGGTGTTCCCAATCCCAGGAAGGACAGGCCCGCTTCCGCCAAGATGGCCAAAGCCAGCGCCACGGAGACCTGCACGGTGAGGGTGGCAGTGATGTTGGGCAGCACATGCCGCCACGCGATGACAGGCCCTGGCACTTGGGATACGCGCGCGGACAAAATGTAGTCCTGGGACATCACCTGCATGGCACCCACCCGGGCCACGCGGGCAAAACCGGGGATTCCGGCGATGCCAATGGCCAGAACCACGATCCACATGGAGGCACCAAACACTGCCGTGAACACGATGGCGAGCAACAACGCCGGAAACGCCAGCAGAAGGTCATTGCTACGCATGATCACCTGATCCACCCAGCCACGCGACATACCAGCCCAGATTCCCAGAGGCACACCAATGAGAGCGGAGAGTGCCACGGACGCCACAGCGACAAGCAAGGAGATACGCGCACCATCCATAATCCGGCTGAGCATGTCCCGCCCATACTGGTCAGTGCCCAACCAATGCTGGGCGCTGATACTTTCCAAACGGTGCTCCGGGATCGCATGTACCGGGTCATAGGGGGTCCACACGAACGCGAGCACAGCCATGACGGCAACAAGTCCTACGAGTAGCGCGCCAACACCAAATTGCGCCTGCAGCCGAGCCTTTTTCATGCTTGCCTCCTCAAACGCGGATCAATGATGCGGTACAGCACATCCACCAGCAGGGTCACCGCCAAGGTGAACACCACCAGCAACATCATGAGAGTTTGCACAGTGGTCAGGTCACGCGTAGCCACGGCATCCAGCAACATCGAGCCAATCCCGGGGATAGCAAACACTCGCTCAATAACCACCGCGCCCACGATGAGGGAGGTCAACTGCAAACCAGTGACGGTGAGAACCGGCAAGGCGGCATTACGCAACGCATGGCGGTACATCACCTTGCGGGTAGACAATCCCACCGCGCGGGCAGTGCGCACATAGTCCTTACCCATTTCTTCCAAAAGTGCGGAGCGTACGTACCTGGTCAAAATCGCTGCCTGGACCAAAGTGAGTGCCACCACCGGCAGAATCAAGTGCGCAACAAACCCACCAAAATCCGCATTCGGCGGCACCCACCCATTGGCCGGCAGCCAGCCCAGCCACACAGAAAACACCGCGACGGCCAAGATGCCCACGAGGAAGCTCGGCACCGCGATACCCACCTGAGTCAGTGCAGACACCACCGCAGCATCAGCCTTACGGTTCCGCCGCGCCAAATACGTGCCCACTGGAACGGCGATGAGCAGGGACAGAACCATGGCGCTGACCGTCAAGATGAGGGAGACCTGCACGCGGTCCCACACCAATGGCGTGATGTCCTGCTTACTGGCCAAGGACACACCAAAATCACCGGTGAGAAGACCACGTATCCAGTCGAGGTACTGCACAACCAAGGGGCGGTCAGTGCCCAGCTGTTGAGCCAACTTGGCCACATCTTCATCCGACGCAGTAACACCCAGCGCAATGCGCGCCGGGTCACCGGGGACAACACGCAGAAGCACGAAGATGAGGATGCTGGCAGCAGCGAGCATCACCACAAAGCGGAGGAGGGATCGTGCAATATTCATCATGGTCACGGTGTGCCTTCTTTCCTCACATGGGAAAGCACAAGTCCGTCGGTGATCACATTCGGGTCAACACCGCTTACCCCTGGTGCGGTGACAACGATATTGGGCATATTCACCAGTGTGAGCGCACCAGCATCCGCCATGATGGTGTCCACGGCCGCGCGCATGTGGGTTACCTGATCTTCCGGCGTCCCTTCGTCGGCAAGCGCGAAGCTTTTTCGGACACTCGCCGAGTCATAACCTAGGTAGTACTCCGGATTCCCAAACAGCGTCTGCATATCTCGCGGTTCCACATGTGCGATGAGGGAAGCCTGGTAATCACCCTGCTTGAGTACCTGGCTGAGCCACACGGCCGGGAACTCCACCGTTTCCAGTTTCACCTTGAAACCAACGTCCTTGAGTTGGGAGTAGATCAGTTCCGCCGCGTCTTGGGCGTAGGGCAACGACGGGATGGTCAGGGTGACTTCAGGTTCGCGGCCAGCCAGAAGCTCACGGGCAGTGTCCGGGTCGAAGGGGTAGTAATCTTTGTCCTCAGCCCACGGATCCGTTGGCGGGACGGGCGCACCACCGGTGTCAGAAGCCAGGCCGGACCAGACAACGTCATCTAATGCGCCGCGGTCAATGGCGTAGGCAACGGCTTGGCGCACCGTCGGGTCGTCGAAGGGCGCGCGCTTATTGTTTAAGCTGAGCAGGACTTCACCGTTGGTGGTGCCCACCTGTACGTCGAAAGCCTCCGGCACGGTGCGCAGCAGTTCCGGTGCTGGCAGTGCCCACACCATGTCCACATCCCCAACGCGCAGGGCGTTGACACTCGACACTGCGTCGGCGAAATAACGGATTGCCGCATCTTGGGCAGCGGGTGTGCCCCAATAGTCCTCACGGGCATCAAAGGAAATAGATTCCCCGACGGCAAAATGCTTCACCGTGAACGGACCCGTGCCCACCGGATTCGTGGCCAGGGTGTCTATCCCACCCGGCGTCATCATCGCGCCAGTCAACGTGCCCATGGACCACAGCCAGCTATTCGACGGCGCCTTCAACCGCACCTTCAACGTCAACGGGTCCAGGACTTCCACGTGCTCAACCGGGGACATCTGCTTAGCCAAGCCGTTCGTCCAGGACTCCAACACGTACCGAATGGAAAACGCCGCCGTATCAGCAGTGAAAGCATCCCCGTTGGAAAAGGTCACGCCGTCTTTCAGGTGGAACGTATACTCCAGCCGGTCATCACTCACATCCCAGCTCTTAGCCAGGAAAGGCTCGGGCTGCCCAGCGTCGCTGATACGCACGAGCGTTTCATACACATTGCCCATGAGCGCCTGCGGAATGGCAGCGCCGGAGGTGGTGGTGAAATCCAGTGAGGCTGGCGCAGCAGTTGTAGCAACGATCACACTGCCCGGTGCGATCCGGCCGATATTCGTGGATGTGCTACCAGCGGAACAGCTGGCCAAAAGCCCTGCGCTTAAAATTGCGCCGATACGCACGCCAACTGTCGTGCCGTGTTGCTTCATGAGCATTCAGGCTAGCCGGTGTGGTGGGGGCGAACCAATTAATATGCTTAATTCTTTGGATTTTTCAGCCCAAGTTTTACGGGCACCGACCCTCCACGCACGTTGGACTGATCAATGGTGATTACGTCACCGCGTACGTAATACTCAGCGAATTCAACAGGTTCACCCTGATATGTCGAGGCCCGTAGTGTGAGGTGGATCAGCGGCGCGCCTTCGGCGATACCCAGCAACTCGGCTTGCTCAGAGTCAGCTTGGGTGATGAGCGCAGTGCGCACGATGTTATCCACATGCGCCCCCATCTCTCGCAGCTGCTTGTGCACGGACGGGCTGTGTGGCGTCAACGTCATCAACGGTTCACCCCACTTGGTGGGGAATACGAGCTTTTCCACCATCACTGGAAGATCATCCGCGGTGCGAACGCGCATAATCTCAACAACCGGATCGTCCTGCTTAAGCTCCAAAGCATCCGCGACGGTTTCAGAGGCCAGTTCACGTGCGATGCGGATGATCTTCGCTCCAGCTTTGTGGCCCTCTTCCTCAAAGAAAGCGGTGGCGGACAAAAGTGCGTCGAAGCTGTTGGATATTTGCGTGGACAGCACCATCGACCGGCGTCCGCGGCCAGAGGACACCAAACCTTCAGCACGCAGGGTGGCCACTGCTTGGCGGACGGGGCCGCGCGAGGAGCCGAATTTTTCACACAGCTCCGCTTCAGAAGGAAGCTGATCACCAGGAGCGAGATCGCCGGAATGAATTAGATTCTGCAGGTATTCCGCGATTTCAACATGCTGCTGGCGGGACCGTGACGTTGAAATGTCTCGTACTCCTCAAACCTCGTAGTGTGTTTAGTTCCCGTGCGAGATTAACACGAACTTAAACATTAAGTCTGGGAGTACGGTCACAGTGAGGAACTTGCTATGTGTTAGCCAGGATTTCCATAGATCTCATTGCCTCTTTGTGGGTAGGGGCTTGCAAAGAGATCATCAATTCATCTGCCTGGGCCAGTTCCTTGAACTCCTCAAGGTAGGCGACGACCTCTGGCCCTTCGCCTTGTGCTGTGTAGCGCAACATGCTGATAATCTGCCGGCCCTGCGGGGCCGCAAGGATAGTGTCCAGTTGCTCATCATTAATTTTCCGGCCTTGTTGCCCCAGGAAGGCACGCACGCGTTGGCGGTGAACCAATTCAGTTTGGCGTTGTGCATCTTCCGCCGAATCAGATGCGGTGACGTTCACAGCTGCGATGACGTATGGCTCCTCGCAGTACTGGGAGGGCTGAAAGTTTGCGCGGTAATACGCGGTGGCTTCTTCTAAATGTGTGGGCGCGAAGTGAGAGGCGAAAGAGTAAGGCAAACCCAGTTGTGCAGCCAGCGATGCGCCGAACATGGAGGAACCCAAGATATAGATAGGCACATTCGTCCCCGCACCCGGAACAGCTTTCACACCCGGGATGATCGGATCGCCCGCTAGATACGCCTGGAGCTCCAGAACATCATTGGGGAAATTCTCTGCTGAACGCGGGTCACGCCGCAAAGCGCGCCCTAGCGTTTGCTGGTCTGTGCCCGGAGCGCGTCCAACACCGAGATCGATACGCCCCGGATACAGCTCCGCCAAAGTGCCAAACTGCTCCGCGATGACATAGGGCGCGTGGTTGGGCAACATCACGCCGCCGGCACCCAGCTTGATCTTCTCCGTCTTCGCACCAATGTGGGCAATGAGGACGGCGGGGGAGGAAGACGCAATGGTGGACATGTTGTGGTGCTCGGAGTACCAGATCCGGTCAAAGCCGAGCCTTTCCGCGTTCTGGGCTAGCTCCACGGAGCGTTCCATGGACTGTCCGGGAGTTTCGCCTTTGCGGACAAGGCAGAAGTCCAACAATGACAACGGTGTGCGTGACATGAATGTGGAAGCCATATTCCTTACAACGTTTTTGCGCCATGGTCATTCCGGGTTAAATGCCAGATGGGGATGTGGCCTCGGTGATGTGCGGTAGCTGTTCTGAGGTGATGCCGAGTTGAGCCGTGTGGGGCGTGGCTGCGGTGTCGTTGCCCGAAGCAATATCGGAATCAGCCCCTTGAAGCCTTAACCGCCGAGAATTAAACCAGTCCAACTTTCGGGGGCTAGTTCATCGGCGACCTGGAGTTTTGCAAAGTGTTCACCGTCATCGTCAAACCAACTCTTTTTGGGCATGGCGAAAGACCAGCTGTTGCTGGCTTTCGACATGGGGAGTGTCGTTTATCTGCCGTAGAGGAGTGTCATGGCTCCGTAGGGGTGGGTGGTGTTGGGGGTGAGGTGTCCCCGGGGTGATCGCCACATGGGGACACCCCGGATGTTTTCCACCCGGCCCCGGTGGGCATGTGCGGGGTCATCGTCATTGGTGCGGTTGTGATAGCGACACAGCATGGCCAGGTTATTCATGTTGGTTAATCCACCTCTCGACCATGCTTTGATGTGGTGGACCTGACAGTTATCAGCCGCATGCCGGCACCCCGGTACCGGGCAGATCGGCAGTGTTGCCCGTGCTAAGTCGCGCTGTTTCCGGTTCGCGAAGCGTTGAGTGT
>NZ_VXKH01000028.1 GCF_008693065.1 Corynebacterium tuscaniense
GCTAAACCCGCCACGAGCGCTGCAAAAGGATTCATGCCGGCAACGCTAAACCGAAACCCGCAAACGCGCAGCAAACGGCCAAAACGGCCTGTGGATAACACAAAACTATCCACAAGCCACGCGCACCAAACCACGAACCAGAACACGCGAAACAACACGCTGACATGCGACAACAGCCCGGTTCCCTGCAAACCGTAAAAAGTTCCGGACAGTTGGCGCGGAGTCATCCGGCTGGACGCGACGACGTGACACCCGGATATCCGACTCACAATTTGTTAACTAATCCCGGCACTAGGTCCCTGGTTCGGTGGCGGCATCCTCAGTGACAAAGAGAACCGTCTTCGCTAGCTCTGGGATGAGGGTGACGGGCCATTCTTCGGATACTGTGCCGTCGATAAGCTGATGTGCTGCGGGGGCCTTCTCTGAACCGGAAACGAGGAGCCACACTTCGTGTGCGCGGGCCACGGCCGGCAATGCGAGAGTGATGCGCTCTACGGGCGGCTTCGGCGAGTCCTTCACGGCAACGACGAGCTTGTTACGCTCGGCCAGCTGCCTGGAGTGGGGGAACAGAGAGTTGATGTGCCCATCTGGGCCCATGCCCATCAAGTGAAGATCAAAACCCTGCGGGGCGAACTGCTCGATTGCGCGCGCGTAGTTTTCCGCGGCATCTTCCAGGGTGGTGCTACCAGCTCGGTAGCCATGGATGTTGGCCTCCGGGATGTGAACGTGGTTCAGCAACGCGTAGCGTGCTTGACCTTCGTTGGATTCTGGGTCGTACACCGGGACGTTACGCTCATCACCGAAGAAGACGTGGATGCGGGACCAGTCGAGGTTCTTTGCGCGTACGAGGCGAGACAGTAACTTGATGCCGGCGCCACCACCGGTAAAAACCACGCGTGCGATGCCGTCCCCGTGGACGCCGCCGTCATCGGAGTTCACAATCTTCGCGACGGTATCTACGAATCGACTGGACGCCTGGTCAATCAAAACATCCAGGTTGGGGACTTGTTCGACGCTAACCATGTGCTCATCGCTCCTTGTGGTGCTTTTTCTGTCTATCGACTTTAGACAACTTTCACGTTTGGTAGTGCTTTCAACGCCTGTGAGTACGCAAAGTCGGGGTCAAGGTGGCGCAATTCTTCGGCCAAACAATCGGCGTCACTGCGCGTTCCGAGGGACACGAACTGGGCGGCAATGCCGGGGACGGTGACGCGCACTGTTTTGTCGTCCTTCACGCTCACCGTGACAGGGCCGGACGCGCGCTGCAAAATGAGCCGACGGACGGGAAAGTAGCGGGAGGGTTCATTGCGAGTCTCCTCGCTGGTCGTGCGGTGGACCTCGAGGTCAAGGCATGCGGCGAGCCAACCAGCTGCCATATCGACGCTCGGGTCATCCTCTGGCCCATCAATCTCCACCGCGGTGATCGGGTCGTGGGGGTACGCATCCACGGCGGAGGCGACGACCCCGCGCCAGTTGGTGATGCGGGACCACATCATGTCCGAGTCCCCTGGGGAGTAGCCGTGTGCCAAACGCAGCAAGGTGTTGCCATCCACATTCTCCCGCGCGTTCGTGATTCGCCGGTGCGCAAGGCGACCCAAAGGGTGCAGGCTCGGATCTGCCGGTGCGGTGGACGGCCACCACGTCACAATCGGGGTGTCCGGTAGTAGCAAAGGCGTAACGACGGAATCAAGGTTGTTAGCCAGATCCCCGTGCAGATCCATGACGACGATCTCCGACGCCCCGGCATCGGACGACAAGATCGCCTGTGCGTCCATTGAAGCTTCCCCGGCGGGGTTGCCCGTGATGAGCATGAGAACGCGTGCTGGGTGCTCATGGGAGGCGCTGCGGACGTTATCGAGGATAGATTCAACATCATCGGCGATATCCGCAACAACGATGAGGGTGAGTACTCGGCCCGTGGCCAAGGAGTGGTTTTCCTGATTGTCCAGGAGAAGTTTGGTGATTTCCCGGGTGGAGGTGTCAGACAGTGTGACGATCATGGTTGGTGACCTTTACTTGCCAATACTTGTCAGTTACGGGCGGCGCCAAGACCTGCCGGAAGCGTGCATCATTTCATCAGCGGAAGTCGGGCCCCATGTACCCGCCGGATACTCATCGGGGCGCCCGTTTTCAGCCCAGTAATCCAGGATGGGATCGAGGATTTCCCAGCTGCGCTCGACTTCTTCGGAGGTGGGGAAGAGGCCGGTTTCGTCGAGAAGCGCGTCAAGAATGAGACGCTCGTAGGCTTCCGGCGATTCTTCCGTGAAGGCTTCGGTGTAGGAGAAGTCCATGTTCACGTCGCGGACTTCCATGGTGGAGCCCGGCACCTTGGATCCGAAGCGCATGAGGATGCCTTCGTCCGGCTGAATGCGAATGACCAAGGTGTTCGCTCCAAGCTGGCTGGTCAAACCTGGGGCAAAGGGCTGGTGTGGTGCCTTCTTGAACACCATGGCGATCTCCGTCACGCGACGACCGAGGCGCTTACCCGTGCGCAGGTAGAACGGCACGCCAGCCCAACGGCGGGAGTTAATGCCCAAGGTGCAGGCGGCGTAGGTTTCCGTCTTGGATTCAGGATCGAATCCTTCCTCCTCGCGCAGGCCAACGACCTGCTCGGAGCCTTGCCACCCGGCGGTGTACTGGCCACGTGCCGTTGTCTCCTCGAAGGGGCCCACCGGTTTCGTTGCGCGGAGAATTTTCAACTTCTCGTAGCGCAGCTGGCGTGGGGAGAAGGACACCGGCTCATCCATAGCCACGAGCGCAAGTAATTGCAGTAGGTGGTTTTGGATGACATCGCGGGCAGCGCCAATGCCGTCGTAGTAGCCAGCGCGCCCACCAAGCCCGATGTCTTCCGCCATGGTGATCTGCACGTGGTCGACGTAGCGGGAGCTCCAGATCGGTTCAAAGAGCTGGTTGGCAAAACGGAAAGCCAGAATGTTCTGAACAGTCTCTTTGCCCAGGTAGTGGTCGATGCGGAACACCGCACGCTCCGGGAAAACTGCGTTGATCGTGGCGTTGAGCTCTTTAGCCGATTTCAGGTCATGGCCGAAAGGCTTCTCGATGATCACGCGGCGCCACTGTTCCACCGTGGGATGCGCCATGCCCGTGCGATCCAGCTGATCAATGACGTTGGAGAAGTACTCCGGCGGCACGGAGAGGTAGAACGCCCAGTTGCCGGCAGTGCCACGGGTGGCATCCATTTCCTTGAGCAACGCTGCCATGTTGTCAAAAGCGGCATCGTCGTCGAAGGCGCCTTGCACAAAGTGCATGCCTTCGGCGAGCCGGGCCCACACATGCTCATCGAAATCGGTGCGGGCACCCACCTCAACCTGTTCGCGGACGAAAGACTCAAAATCTTCTTTGGACCACGGGCGGCGGCCAAAGCCCACAAGGGTGAAACCGGCGGGCAACAAGCCGCGGTAGGCAAGGTCATACACAGCTGGCAGAAGCTTGCGTTTTGCGAGGTCGCCGGTCACGCCGAAGATGACCATGCCGGAGGCGCCAGCGATCCGGGGGAGCCGCCGGTCGGCGGGGGAACGGAGAGGGTTGACCCATTCGGGTGCCGGTTCCGACACGTCGAACACCTTTCGTCAGATAAGCGGGAGCCTTCTTAATCTTCGAAGCTCCCCGCACCGGAGTCATGTGATGGGCGGGGAGCTTACGCGAAGTGGTGACCCAAATTACTTCAATAAAGTAAACCTCATTTCCACGGCCACGACAAAGGTTTTTTTATCCCAATTTTTCCGCCATGGAATTGAGCAATTCCTGCCAGGCGTCAACGAATTTATCCACCCCTTCGCGTTCCAGAACGCGTACTACGTCAGCTACATCAATGCCGACCTTGGCCAGGGCGGCGAAGACCTTCGCGGCGTCATCCGCAGTCCCAGTGAGGGTGTCGCCGGAGATATTATCGCCAGTAAGTGCAGCATCAATAGTCGGCTCCGGCATCGTGTTCACGGTGTCCGGTCCAGCGAGTTGTGTCACGTACATGTCCGCGGGGTAGTCCGGGTTCTTCACACCGGTGGATGCCCACAGCGGGCGCTGCTTGTTGGTGCCCTGGGGAAGAGCCGACATCGCCCCAGTGTCGAACTCGTCGAGGAAAAGCTGGTAGGCCAGACGCGCATTCGCAATACCGGCCTTGCCCTTCAGTGCCTGTGCTTCTTCAGCGTGCTCACCCGCGATGGAGTCAAGGCGGTTATCCACCTCGGTGTCCATGCGAGAAACGAAGAAGGAAGCAACGGAGTGGATGTGCGAAACATTCTTGCCGTTAGCGGCCGCCTGCGTAATGCCCGCCTTGAACGCGTCGATGACCTGCTTGTAGCGCTCCACAGAGAAGATCAAGGTGACGTTCACCGATATGCCCTCCGCCAGTGCCGCGGTGATCGCCGGAAGGGAAGCATCCGTTGCTGGGATCTTGATCATGGCGTTCGGGCGATCCACCTGCGCCCACAATTCCGTGGCTTGGGCCACGGTGGCGGCCTCATCATCGGCGTGGCGGGGATCCACCTCAATGGAAACACGGCCATCTTTGCCGCCCGTGGACTCGTAGATATCCATGAAGAGGTCACACGCGTCCTGCACGTCCTTGACACTCATGGCATAGACGGCGTCATCGACACTCGCACTACATGCCTTGAGCTCAGCCAATTGTGCGTCGTAGGCGTTCCCCTTCGACATCGCGGCAGCGAAGATCGCCGGATTTGTGGTCACACCAACGATGGACTTGGTGGACTTCAGTTCCACGATATTGCCGGAGGTGATGCGCTCACGCGACAAATCGTCTAGCCACGTGGAAGTGCCGAGCTCATACAAGCGGTCAATGGCGGTCATTGGAGGGAACTCCTTAAAGCGAAGTGGTGGTTAGATCTGGTCGCCACGGACCCGGTCAGCCTGCGGTTCAGACACGGACTCGGCAACGTTGCCCTGGGCGGAAGCCAGGGACTCGCGTGCAGCGGACACAACAGCGTCGGTGGTGATGCCGAAGCGGGTGAAAAGCTCGTTGCCCGGTGCGGAGGCACCGAAGTGCTCGAGGGAGACGTTGCGTCCCTTGTCGCCGGTGAAGCGGAACCACGGCATAGCAATAGCTGCCTCGACGGAAACACGAGCAGTGACCGACGGTGGGAGAATCTCGTCGATGTAGGAACGATCCTGCTCCAGGAACCATTCCATGCACGGCATGGACACAACGCGGGTGGCGGTGCCGTCAGCCTCGAGAGTCTTCGCAGCCTCAACCGCCAGCTGCACCTCAGAGCCAGAAGCCATGAGGATCACGTCCGGTGTCGGCTTGGAAGCCTCAACCAGGACGTAAGCGCCCTTAGACAGGCCGTCGAAAGCTTTCGCCTTTGTGCCCTCAAGCACAGGAAGGTTTTGGCGGGACAATGCCAGGATCTTCGGCTGCTCACGGCCCTCAATGGCGGCCTTCCATGCAGCGGAGGTTTCGTTAGCGTCGGCCGGACGAATGACAGCCAGATCTGGGATGGCGCGCAATGCGGTAAGGGTTTCTACCGGCTGGTGGGTTGGGCCGTCCTCGCCCAAACCGATCGAATCGTGGGTGAATACGTAGTAGCCGTCAATGCCGGACAGCGCGGCGACGCGGATAGAGGGGTAGAGGTACTCGGAGAAGATGAGGAAGGTGCCACCGTAGACGCGGGTACCACCGTGCAGGGCAATGCCGTTCATGATCGCGCCCATGCCGTGCTCGCGGATACCAAAGTGCAGGTTACGGCCGTACGGGTGGGCGGTGAACATCTCGGTGGAGATCTCCTCCGGACCGAAAGACGGCTCACCCTTGATCAGGGTGTTGTTGGAACCAGCCAGGTCAGCAGAACCACCCCACAGCTCCGGCAGGGTCTTGGCTAGCGCCTGGATAGCAGCCTCAGAAGCCTTGCGGGTAGCCAGGCCTTTGGCGTCCGGTTCCCAGGTGGGCATCTCATCAGCCCAGCCGTCGGGCAGGCCACGCGCGGTCATGCGGTCAAGCAGTTCCTTGTTGGCGGGGTTGGTGGCAGCCCATTCGTCGAAAAGCTTCTGCCAATGGGCGTGCGCCTGCGCACCGCGCTCGACGAGACCTCGGGTGTGATTGATCACCTTCTCCTCGACCGGGAACATGACTTCCGGGTCGAAGCCGAGGATCTTCTTGGTTGCCGCAACTTCTTCTGCTCCAAGGGCTGCACCGTGGGCAGCGCCGGTGTTCATGAGAGTCGGAGCTGGGTAGCCGATGACTGTCTTCACACGCACGAGAGTCGGGCGGGAGGTCTCTGCCTTTGCCTGCTCAACAGCGTCGAGGATGGCGGCAACGTCCTCACCGGATTCGACGGTCAGCGTTTGCCAGCCGTAGGCCTCGTAGCGGGCCACAACGTCCTCGGTGAACGCAATCTGCGTGTCATCTTCAATAGAGATGCGGTTGTCATCCCAGAAAGCAATCAGGTTGCCCAGCTTCTGCGTGCCCGCCAACGAGCAGGCCTCAGAGGTCACGCCCTCTTGCAGGTCACCATCACCCGCGATGACGTAAATGAAGTGATCAAAGGGTGACTGCCCCGGTTCGGCCTCCGGATCGAACAGGCCACGCTCGCGACGCGCAGCCATTGCCATACCCACGGCCGAAGCAAGACCCTGGCCCAGCGGACCGGTAGTGATCTCCACACCAGCAGTGTGGTTGTATTCCGGGTGCCCCGGAGTCTTCGAACCCCACGTGCGGAGGGACTGCAGGTCCTCAATCTCCAGCCCGAAACCGCCGAAGTACAGCTGAATGTACTGAGTCAACGAGGAGTGGCCAGCAGACAGCACGAAGCGGTCACGGCCCACCCAATTCGGATCGCTCGGATCATGGTTCATCACCCGCTGGTACAGGGTGTACGCCAGGGGAGCGAGAGACATCGCCGTACCCGGGTGGCCAGACCCGCAATTCTCGACGGAATCAGCAGCGAGGATTCGGGCGGTGTTCACCGCGCGGGTGTCCTCCTCCGTCCAGTCTTCTGGGTAGCGGGCCACGGTCATGGCCTTCAGCTCATCAGGCAGGTTGATCTCAGTGGAAGTCACGTGAAGTCCTCGCTTAAAAAATCGTGCGAATATAACTTCCCCCCACCCTAGTGCCAAAGCTCAGTCGGTTCAGCACCACCGTGCACAGATGCTTATCGACGAGGATTAGCGCGCAACGATGGACCGGCGGTAGCATGCCTGGGAGTCGTGGATAAGCGAATGCTCTTGTCTGACATCGGGAACTATCTGCGCCTGCCTGGCGACTAATGAGAAAGACGTAGGCAAAAGTGCGACGGTGCAGGATTAAAGAGGAGATGTAGTGGAGATCATCAAGGCGTACTTCGGACTGACGAAGCCGAGGGTCATTGAACTCCTGCTCATCGCCGCTATTCCCGCGATGCTGCAGGCAGACCGCGGTGAAGTTCACGTTTGGCTGATCCTTGCCACGCTCTTGGGTGGCTGGATGGGGGCCGGTGCGGCCAACACTTTCAACATGGTCGCCGACTACGACATTGACCAGAAGATGGGGCGTACCCGTGCGCGTCCTCTCGTGCGCCATAAAGTAACGAAGCAACGTGCGCGCATTTTTGCGTGGGTGCTCCTTGTCGTCTCCGTGCTGTGGCTTGGCTTTGTGTGTAAATCCTGGCTGGCTGCGTTTTTCATCATTCTGACCAACGCCTTTTACATCTTCGTGTACACCAAGTGGCTCAAGCGCCGCACGTGGCAGAACGTGATTTGGGGTGGTGCTGCTGGCTGCATGCCGGTGATGGTCGGCTGGGCTGTGATCCGCGATAACGTTCACGATGGGAGCCCGGACCGCTGGTGGCAGGCCATCGTGCTCTTCCTCATTATTTTCTTCTGGACCCCGCCGCACACGTGGGCGCTGGCTATGAAGTACCGCGAAGATTACGCACGTGCGAATGTGCCCATGCTGCCGGTGGTGGCAACCGCTGAGGAAACAAGCAAGCAGATCCTCATTTACTCCTGGGTGACCGTGTTGGTCTCGCTGTTGCTGGTTCCGGCGGCATCCTGGATCTACGCGCTCATCGCTGTGCTCAGTGGAGGTGCTTTCTTGGTGATGGCGCAGCGTCTGCACACCGACATCAAAAATGGCGTGGATGTGAAGCCACTGAAGTTGTTCATCTTGTCGAACAATTACCTGGCGGTCCTCTTCCTTGGCCTGTCCTTCGACGCGGTTCTAGGATTGACCACCATGGCCGAACTGTTCCCGGGTGGCCTAGGCTAGGTCACCTTTAGTACAACCGAACCCGTTGTCTTGCGCGCCTGGAGGTCCTCATGGGCCTGGCGCGCATCTTCTAATGCGTAGGGCTCATGGACGCGGATGTTGAGCGTTCCGTCCTCCACCGCCCGTACGACGGCTTGGGCGCGCATACGGAATTCGTCTTCGCTGGCGGTATACGCCCCGATAGAGGGGCGAGTGAGGAAGATGGAGCCGTGTTTGTTGAGCAGCTGAGGATCAAAGGGCTCGACTGGGCCGGAAGCTGCCCCGAACAGACACACAAGTCCGCGTGGACGGACGGCCTCGAGGGATTCCTGGAAGGTTTCTTTGCCAACGCCATCGTAGACAACGTCCACGCCACGCCCACCACAGCGGCGTCTCACGCTTTCTGCCAGGCCCTCTGAATAACGGAAGACCTCGGTGGCGCCGGCAGCGTAGGCAAGTTCCTCCTTCTCATCCGTGGACACGACGGAGAACACCGTGGCGCCTGCCGCCACTGCGAGTTGGGTAAGCAGCAGACCCACGCCGCCCGCGCCCGCAGTGAGCAGGATCGTGTCGCCTGCTTGAGTCTCGCGGACACCGTGGAGCAGGTAATGCGCGGTGATGCCCTGCAACAGCATGGAGGCAGCCACATCGTGGGGGATGGACTGGGGGACAGCCACCAGGCGGGTGCGGTCCACGCACACCTTCTCCGCGTAGGAGCCCGGTGCGGACTCCCATGCAACGAAGGTGCCTGGCGCGATCTCATCGGCTGGATCAACAATCACCCGGCCACAGCCTTCCTGGCCCGGAATGAACGGCAACTGGGAGTGGTAGATTCCCTCGCGGTAGTAGGTGTCAATGTAGTTCACCCCCGCGTACTCCACCGCGACGAGCAATTGGCCGTCCGTGGGCTGAGGATCTGGAACTTCAGCGGGGACAAGAACCTCTGGGCCACCGTGCTGGCTAATCTGAATTGCCTTCATGGTTTTCCAGGCTACGCAACTGACCCGCCTCAGTGGGCCGGGTCAGTTGGATTAGTGTTGAAAGTCCTCTTAAGAAGTACTCGTGTTGTACTGCTTCGGGTTCAGAATCGGCAGGCGGCGCTGGCCGTGAGCCCACAGGAAAGCGGTGAAGGCCACCACGACGCCAGACATGATGATATGTGCCGGCACGGTCCAGCGCGGCACACCCAGGTAGAACTGGGTGACGCCGATGGCCCACTGGATCACAATCATTGCCACCAGCACCCACACTGTCTTCATAGCATCCTGTGGGGCCTTCTTCCTGCGCAGCACAAAGGCAGTGGCCAGAGTGAAGGCGAGGTAGACGTACATGCACGCAGCGTGGACGTAAGCGAGCATCTCCGTGTCCATTTCCAAACGGCCTTCCATGCCCACGCCTGCATCGCCGGAGTGCGGGCCAGAGCCCGTCACCATTGTTCCGGTGATCAGGACGAAGCACAGCGCCACGGCGGCGATGATGGCCAGGGTGCTTGCGGTCGAATCAAAGCGACGCTGCGGCTCCGCATCATCCGGCTCAGCCAAACGCATGTATAGCACTGCAGCAACCGCCACTAGAATCATCGACGGCAGGAAGTGCAGAGCAACCGCCCACCACTGCAGATCCAACTTCACCGAGATACCACCGATCACGGCCTGGACGATGACGCCAATGCCAGATGCAACGGCCAGGTCCACCAGACTCTTACGCCGGTCAGCCTTCTTCACCGCGTAGAACACCAAAATCGTGGCAGCGACCGCGACAAAGGTAAGGGTGCGGTTGCCAAACTCGATGAACTGCTGAACCCACGGAGCAGCACCGCGTACAGGGAAGAGTGAACCTTCGTGGCACAGCGGCCACTCATTGCATCCCAGACCCGAGCCAGTGACGCGCACGAGCGAACCGGTAAAGGTAATGCCGGCCTGCACCACCAACAGGATCAAGGCAAAGATGCGCTGCGTCTTTACCGTGGGGACCTGTTTGATCCGTTCGGAGAGGGGGAGTGCTGCGGTATCCCCATCGGCGGTTTTAGCGCCGACGGTTGAATCGAGGTGCGGTGCGGAGCTCACGAGGTTTCCGTGCCTTTCCTTAAGTTAAGAGCGGGTATTTAATCCGTTGGTATTCATTTTCGCAGAGGTGAGTGGGGGAGCCCAATTGGGAGCTAGCCGTCAAAACGGAACCAGCGTATGGTGCCTAGCACACCCATCACGGTCCAGAATAAGAGTGACATCCATGCGGTGAGATGGATGACGCCGTGGAGTGCGCCGGTCATGGCACTGGCCAAAGCAACTGATGGAGCCAGATCCCATAGACCAGGGGAACCCAGATGCCCAGAGTAAACAACCCAGCCCAAAATGCCCAACAAGATAAACCAAATCAGGTTGGATACTGCCAGAACAACTTCCGAGGACTGTGTGCCACCCAGCAGCAAGCCCAGTGCCGTAAACGCCGTGACGCCGATGAACAGGGCCACAATTCCTAACACAGCGCCGGGGAACGAAACCGTCCAGCCGAGCAGGAATGCAATCGTGCCCAAAACAATGATCTGAACAAGCACCGTGGTTAACACCGCAATGATCTTGCCGGCGATGATCGTCCACGTGGGAACTCCGGAGGCGCCGGAACGTTTGAGGGCACCATAGCGTCTGTCAAAAGCGAGGGAGATTGACTGGCCAGTGAAACCAGCGCTTGCGGCAGCGATGGCGAAGACCATGGGGACCAGCTCATCCAAACTCGTCTCTCCACCAAATACATCCATCGTGGCGGCGCCAATGAGGATCGCGGCAGGAATGATCAGACTGAGCAGCAACTGTTCGCCATGGCGCAACATGAGTTTGGCTTCAATGCGCCCTTGAGCAGCAGCCATGCGCGCCACGCTGGCACGCTGCGGGGCGGGACTAAAAGTTCCGGGTGCAAAATCCATGATGATTCCTAAGACCTCAACTCTCGTCCGGTGATGTCCAAAAACACGTCCTCCAAAGTGCGACGGCGCACGCCCAAGTGCTTGATCAGAACGTCCTGGCGGGCTGCTTCGGCAGCGACGGAAGCAATAATCGACGGATCCGCAGCCGAATCAAGCCGGTACACCAATTCCTCGGCTGAAGGCTTCAGCTCAGCTGTCGACGATTCCGCCACCGCCACCAAATCCAATGGTCGATCCGTGTGGATTTCGAGGGCGGCGGGGGAGGTGCCGTCGATAAGCTCAGCAGGCGTGCCTTCGACGAGCAGCGAGCCGTGGTCGATGATGGCAACATAGTCAGCGAGGGATTCAGCCTCATCCATGAGGTGTGTGGTCAGAATGACGGTGACACCATCGCGCTTGAGGGCGCGGACGAGATCCCACACTGCGCGGCGTGACTGGGCATCCATACCCGCGGTTGGCTCATCGAGGAAGATCAACTCCGGCCGACCGATGAGCGCGAGCGCCAAAGACAGGCGCTGTTGCTGGCCACCCGAGAGACGCCGGTAGGTCGTTTTAGCTACACCTTCAAGCCCTAAAACTTCCATGAGCCACGTGGGATCCAAGGGTTCCTTGTTGTACGAGGCGGTGAGGTCGAGCATCTCCTTGACGCGGATTCCGGAATACGACCCGCCACCTTGCAACATGATGCCAATGCGGGAGCGGACTTCCTCTGGTTCGCGCTGCGGATCAAAGCCAAGGACATTGATCTGACCGGAGGTTGGGGTAGTGAAGCCCTCACACATCTCAATCGTGGTAGATTTGCCGGCACCATTGGGACCAAGCAAAGCGAAAACCTCCCTGCGGCGGGCGGACAGGCTTAAGTCATTGACGGCGGTCTTAGGGCCGAACTTCTTAGTGACGCCCTCGACTGACAGTGCAACTTCATCGTCAGACAGCGAGCGTGATTGGGTCGGGCGAGAAACAGGTGCATTCATCGCACATCAGTGTAGGGCGCGAGGGCGACGAACCCTCAACCACACGAAGAGGAGAAGCGCCACCGCAACCGCAGCGAACAAGGCCATCGAGTAAATCAATGCCACCGTCGCCGGCGGCAAAGCGAGACCACGCGGGAGCACGAGGAACGCAAAAACGGACGAATACACGGCAACACCTGCACGGAAGAACGTCCGGTTCGCCCACGCGGCAAGCGGCATAATGCCCCACAGTGGATACCACGGGTGCACAACGGGGAAAAGAATGACCAATACGAGTGTGGCCACACCTAGCCCCCCAACGGGGTCAATCGTGCCCTTATATGTTGCGAACAACATGCGCGCACAAAACGCCACCGCAACAAGCAGCGCCACCGTGCGTGTCACAGTGAGCATCGCCACGGAATGATCGCCGAGACCAAGCAGTTCGCCGAAGAAGGATGCCGCCAGACCGATGTCTGTGCTCAAGGACAGCCAGCTGCGTATCGTCGCCGCACCGCCCTGGCCCGTCACCCATCCGAGACCAATGCTCGTGGCCATCGTGACAACGCCGATGGTGGCCACCATGATTGCGGTTTTTAGAACGGTTGCGCCCGCGATTCCCCGGACACCTCCCCAGCGTCGCGCCAGGGCCATGCCCACAAAACCAAGCGCCATGAAGCCAGTGACCTTGACCATGCCAGCGCAACTGATGAGCGCACCCGACGCAATAATCAAACCGAGTCCGAGCGCCCGGTTGGTATCAAGCCTTTCAATCCCGCGCAGCCCCAGTTCAAAACCGACGAGCAAAATGCCCATCATGATCGCCTCATTGTGGATACCGCCGATGAGATGCAGTACCACCAGCGGATTGAGCACACCCAGCCACACCGCCACCGGTCCGCTCACATTGCACCGGCGTGCCAAGGCGACAATGCCCCACGCCGCGGCAGCAACACCGAGCAAAGACACCAGGCGATGGCAGACCACGCCCCAAAAGATCGAGTCGCCGGTCAGCATAGAAATGCCTGCGGAGATCGCCAAAGCCACCGGACCGTACGGGCTGGGAGACTCCGCCCAAATGAACGGCACCGACCGCGCAAGCGGGTGTTCGCGTCCCAGCAGCTCCACCGGACCTGCAGAATATGGGTCTATTCCCTGCGCCACAATCGAGCCTTGCGCCAAATACGAATAAATATCCTGTGTGAACAGGGGAGCGGTAAACACCAACGGCACGACCCACACGCCGAAGGTGCGCAAAAGTAGCGGAACGCCTACGCGCGCACGTCCGCCATCCGCGCCCACAAAGGAGCCCATTAGTAGCCACGCTAGGACCAAAAAACCGACGCCAAGCAGCACAATGCTTGACGACGTCACCATCATCCTCCCCATCAACGCCCCGAAGGGGAAAGACCCGTAGGGGTTATTCACCACGGGTAGAGCGCCGGCTCCAAGTCCGCCAAGGCCGATGAGCAAGGTGCCCACCATGCCAAGGATGCGCAGAATCTCAAAGCGGTTACGCTCGGCAATGCTGGGGTTCAGGGGGGTAGTGGAGGACGTGCCAGAAACGGTGCCGGCGTGGAGTTCCGCCGACCGCGACCCCGGTTGCCCAAGGCGTGGCAATTCACCTGCGAAGCGGTAAAGCTTCCGCCTTGGGTTCTCACGGTCCGTTTTCACAGGAAGCAGTCTACAAAACAGTCAAGGTTGAGGTCCGCACCGATTAAAGGCACACTAGTGTTGTCTAAAGGAGAGATCACGAGGAAACAGAGTGAGGAGGAGACATGAACCAGATCGCGCGATCTACTGACGGGGTCACCCGCAGGCGGATCATGTCGGCCATTCTCACCTCCGCACCTGTGACAGCCTCACAGCTGGCGAAACAGATCGGGATCTCACCTGCTGGCGTTCGGCGCCACATAGACAAGTTGCTTGAGGAAGGCCTCGTTGAACACAGCCCGAAACCTGCCCGTGCAGCAGGAAGGACAGGTCGCGGCCGGCCAGCACAGCACTACCAGCTCACTGAATCTGGCCGAGACAGCTTCGGCAGCGGTTACGACGAGTTGGCTCTAGAAGCCTTCGCAGCCATCGAGGAAATTGGTGGGCGTGAAGCAGTGAAAAAGCTGGCGCAGAAACGAGCCGAGAAACTGCTCGGACCCCTGCGAAACAAGCCACAAAGCGATATTGCCGATGTGGCCCACGATGTTGCAGACACAATGGCATCCCAAGGCTACGCAGCCGAAGTCAACCACGTAGGCTCGGGAATGCAATTGTGTCAGCATCACTGTCCGGTACATGCCGTTGCGGCGGAATACCCGGAAATTTGTGAAGCGGAACACGAGCTGATTTCGGAACTAGTGGGCTCCGCCGTCGCTCCTTTGGCCTTAATTGCCAATGGAGATGGCGTGTGTACGGCCCACATCAGCATGATCGAAAGCAGCACCTTTGCTGGAGGAACCACAATGGAAAGGAGCGGAGGACGTGACTAGCAGCACTCCCGCACCCGGCCTTGAAAGGCCGATGAATGATGATGAGATTATTGCGTCGATGGGTCCGTATAACTACGGGTGGCGCGATTCTGACACGGCTGGTGAGAATGCTCGCCGTGGTCTCGATGAGGATGTAGTTCGCTCCATCTCTGCCGCTAAGAATGAGCCGGAGTGGATGCTGGAGCAGCGCCTGAAGGCATTGGACATCTACAACAAGAAGCCACTGCCGAATTGGGGCCCGGACCTGACGGGCATTGACTTCGATCAGATTAAGTACTTCGTCCGTTCCACCGAGAAGCAGGCCACCAGCTGGGAGGACCTGCCAGAGGACATCAAGAACACTTATGACCGTCTGGGTATCCCGGATGCAGAGAAGCAGCGCCTCGTCGCTGGTGTCGCCGCTCAGTACGAATCTGAGGTTGTCTATCACAAGATCCGTGAGGACCTTGAGGAGCAGGGTGTGATCTTCGTGGACACCGATACGGGTCTGCGCGAGTACCCGGAGCTGTTCAAAGAGTACTTCGGTTCTGTCGTCCCGGCTGGTGACAACAAGTTCTCCGCACTGAACGCTGCTGTGTGGTCCGGCGGGTCCTTCATCTACGTGCCTAAGGGCGTGCATGTGGAGATCCCCCTGCAGGCATACTTCCGCATCAACACTGAGAACATGGGTCAGTTCGAGCGCACCCTTATCGTCGTGGATGAGGACGCATATGTGCACTACGTCGAGGGCTGCACTGCCCCGATCTACAAGACGGACTCGCTGCACGCTGCTGTGGTGGAGATCATCGTGAAGAAGAACGCACGTTGCCGCTACACAACGATCCAGAACTGGTCCAACAACGTGTACAACCTGGTGACGCAGCGTGCCCGCGCCGAGGAAGGCGCCACCATGGAGTGGGTCGATGGCAACATCGGCTCCAAGGTGAACATGAAGTACCCGGCTGTGTGGATGACCGGTCCGAACTCCCGTGGTGAGGTCCTGTCCGCTCAGTTCTGTGGCGAGGGCCAGGTGCAGGACACCGGTGCAAAGGTCGTCCACATGGCGCCGAACACCTCCTCCAACATCGTGTCTAAGTCTGTGTCCCGCAATGGTGGTCGTGCTGCCTACCGTGGTCTGGTGCAGATCAACGCGAATGCGAAAAACTCCCACTCCAACATTGAGTGTGACGCGCTGCTGGTGGACAACATCTCTCGCACGGATACCTACCCATACAACGACATCCGCAATGACCACGTGACTCTGGGCCATGAGGCAAAGGTGTCCAAGGTGAGTGAGGAGCAGCTGTTCTACCTCATGTCTCGCGGTATTTCTGAGGAAGACGCGATGGCCATGATCGTGCGCGGCTTCATTGAGCCGATTGCGAAGGAACTCCCAATGGAGTACGCACTCGAGCTCAACCGTCTTATTGAGCTGCAGATGGAAGGATCGGTTGGTTAAACAATGACTGAAGCACCCGCAAAGAAGAGGGTCGGAAATGCGACCTTCCATGACAACAAGGGCGACCTGTTCGCTTCCTACGATGTCAATGACTTCGAGGTCCCGCAGGGGCGCGATGAGATCTGGCGCTTTGTGTCATTGCGCCGTCTGCGTGGGCTCCACAACGGTAGTTTCGCACCGCAGGGTGAAGCGCAGGTCGAGGTCACAGCGCCAGCTGAGGTGACCGTGGAGCAGGTTGACCGTGATGACGCGCGTTTGAAGACCACTTCGGCACCGGTCGACCGTATTGCGGCGCAGGCATGGACCTCCATGCCGCACGCCACCGTCGTGTCTGTTCCAGCGAATGCTGATATCGCCGAGCCGATTGTTATCACCACCACCGGTGCTGGCCTGGACGTAACCACCTTCGCCGGCGTTCACATTGAGGTAGGTGAGGGCGCTCGTGCGACCTTCATCGTGCAGTACACCGGTTCCGGTACTCACGCCGACAACGTCAACTACAACATCGGTGACAACGCGCACGTGTCCGTCATCGTTGATGGCCAGTGGGCAAACGATGCCGTGCACGTCGGCGCGCAGACCATCGTGGTTGGCCGTGACGCTGTGCTGCGTCATACTGCAGCTAACTTCGGCGGTGAAGTTGTGCGTAACACACCGCGCGTTAAGTACGCCGGCTCCGGTGGCGACGCTGAGCTGCTGGGCGTTTACTACGCGGACGACGGCCAGTACATTGAGAACCGTCTGCTGGTCGACCACAATCACCCGTACTGCCGCTCCAACGTGCTGTACAAGGGCGCGCTGCAGGGCGATAAGTCCTCCAAGCTGCCTGATGCACGCACGTGCTGGGTGGGCGATGTGCTCATCCGCTCCAACGCATCGGGCACCGAGACCTATGAGGCTAACCGCAACATCGTGCTTACCGACGGAGCACGTGCAGACGCCATCCCGAACCTGGAGATTGAAACCGGCGACATCCCTGGTGCCGGCCACGCCGCCACCGTTGGTCGCTTCGATGAGGAGCAGCTGTTCTACCTCAAGTCCCGTGGTATTCCGGATGGGGAAGCCCGTCGCCTGATCGTTCGCGGTTTCTTCAACGAGGTGCTCAACCGCATCCCAGTTGATTCCGTGCGCGACGAACTGATCAACCGCGTCTCCGGCGAACTCGAGCAGGTGAACCTGTAAGGCCGCGCCCGCGGCCCCGCAGGGGATCAACGACAGACATAACAGGTAAGTAGAAAGAAAGAATCTATGTCCACTCTGGAAATTAAGAACCTCCACGCATCTGTCCTGCCTCTCGAGGAGGGACAGGACCCGACCCCGATTCTCAAGGGCGTTAACCTGACCATCAAGTCTGGTGAGACCCACGCCATCATGGGCCCGAACGGCTCCGGCAAGTCCACCCTCGCCTACACCCTGGCTGGACACCCGTCTTATGAGGTAACCGAGGGCGAGGTGCTTCTTGACGGCGAGAACATCCTCGACATGGAAGTTGACGAGCGCGCACGCGCTGGTCTCTTCTTGGCCATGCAGTACCCGGTCGAGGTCCCTGGCGTGTCCTCCTCCAACTTCATGCGCTCCGCTGTCACCGCTGTTCGCGGCGAAGCACCGAAGCTGCGCGAGTGGGTACAGGAGCTCAATCAGGTGCGTGATGATCTGAAGATCGATCCGTCGTTTAGCGAGCGCTCCGTCAACGAAGGTTTCTCCGGTGGCGAGAAGAAGCGCCACGAGGTGATGCAGCTTTCCCTGATGAAGCCGAAGTTCGCAGTCATGGACGAGACCGACTCCGGCCTCGATGTTGACGCGCTGCGCATCGTCTCCGAGGGTATCAACCGCTACCAGGAGGAGACCAACGGCGGCATCATCATGATTACGCACTACCAGCGCATCCTGAATTACGTGCGCCCGGACCACGTGCACATCTTCGATGACGGTGTGATCAAGCACACCGGTGGTTTCGAGCTCGCTGAGAAGCTCGAGGCCGAGGGTTACGAAGCATTCCTGTAACCTCTCCCTAACGGCCGGCCACGCATATTGCCGGCCGTTTCCTTTTTCCCACACCCCACATACGCGAGAACCGAGTTCTATGACTGAGTACGTTAATCCCGATGGATCTTTGAACACCGACGCTATTCGCGCGGAGTTCCCAATCCTTTCGCGCACCGTGCGTGATAACACGCCTTTGGTGTACCTGGATTCTGGTGCGACGTCACAGCGGCCGGAGCGAGTCTGGCGGGCGGAGGAGGAGTTCGTGCTTCACACCTTCGCACCGGTTCACCGTGGCGCGTATCAGCTTGCCGAGGAGGCCACTGATGCCTATGAGTCCGCGCGCAGCAAGATCGCGGCGTTTGTGGGGGTGCAGGATCATGAGATCGCGTTTACAAAGAATGCGACGGAAGCGCTCAATCTCGTGGCTTTCACGCTTGGCGACGATCGTGCAGGCGACCTCCGTATCACCGCGGGCGACACCATCGTGGTCACGGAGCTTGAACACCATGCAAACTTGGTGCCGTGGCAGGAACTTGCCCGCCGCACAGGCGCCACTCTGAAGTGGTACGGGATGACGGAGGACGGGCGCATTGACTTGGACTCCCTCGACTTGGATGAGACGGTCAAGGTGGTTGCGTTCACGCACCAATCCAACGTGACGGGTGCGGTGGCCGATGTTCCTGAGATGGTGCGACGCGCCAAGGCCGTTGGCGCACTGACAGTTTTGGATGCCTGCCAATCTGTACCACACATGCCGGTGGACTTGCACGCTCTCGACATGGATTTCGCGGCGTTTTCCGGCCACAAGATGTGTGGTCCTTCTGGTGTTGGTGCTGTCTACGGCAAAGGCACGCTGCTGAACCAGCTCCCACCGTTTTTGACCGGTGGCTCCATGATCGAGGTTGTCCGCATGGATGGTTCCACCTTCGCCCCGGCACCGCAGCGCTTTGAGGCGGGCACGCAGATGACCAGCCAGGTCGTTGGTCTTGGTGCTGCCGTTGATTTCCTCCAGGAGATCGGTATGGACAACATCGCCGCCCACGAGCACAGGTTGACTGCGTATGCACTGGAGCGGATGAAGGACATTCCAGGGCTGACTATTTCTGGCCCGCTTACCGCTGAGCGGCGCGGCGGCGCCATTTCCTTTGTGGTTGACGGCATCCACCCGCATGACCTTGGGCAGGTCTTGGACTCCAAAGGCGTGTGCATCCGCGTGGGCCACCACTGCGCATGGCCTGCACACCGCGGACTCAACGCGCAGTCCACCGCGCGCGCCAGCTTCTACTTGTACAACACCACGCAAGAGATCGACGCGCTCATTGACGGCATCCGCGCCGCCAAGGAATTCTTTGGCGTCTAGGACGTTGAAGCAAGGTAGAGCTAACACTAACCGTTTAAAGGTCAAGGCAGAAGAAAGAAGAGCATGAACCTAGAGGCGATGTACCAAGAGGTCATCCTCGACCACTACAAGAACCCGCAGAACGCGGGCCTGCGTGAGCCGTATGAGGCGGAAGTTCACCACGTCAACCCCTCCTGCGGTGATGAGCTCACGTTGCGTGTGCACCTGTCACCGGACGGAAACACGGTGGAGGACATCTCGTATGACGCGGAGGGGTGCTCGATCTCGCAGGCGTCAACAAGCGTGCTCACGGAAGAAGTGATCGGCCTGCCGGTCGCTGAGGCGATGAAGAAACTCGACGCTTTCGAAGAAATGATCACCTCCAAGGGTGAGAAGGAAGGCGATGCCAGCCTTATCGGCGACGGCATCGCGTTTTCCGGCGTATCCAAATTCCCCGCACGCGTGAAATGCGCACTGCTCGGCTGGAAAGCATTCCAGGCTGCGACGAGCGACGCGATCACGAACCTTGAGAACAACTAGGAGACACACATGGCTACCGACAACACCGACACCACAAGCCAGTCCAACTTCGACGGACCCGGCGGGCGCCCTGAGCAAACCGAAACGCAGATTCAGATTGCTGCCGATGTAGCCGAATATCTTCACGACGTCATTGACCCCGAGCTGGGCATCAACGTCGTCGACCTCGGCCTCGTGTACGACATCTGGATCGAAGATGAAGGCGAGAAGAAGGTCGCCGTTATCAGCATGACGCTCACTTCGCCGGCCTGCCCGCTTACCGACGTCATCGAGGAGCAGGTCGAAAACGCCGCCGTCGGCTCCGGCACCGTTGACGCGATCTCCCTCCACTGGGTGTGGATGCCTCCGTGGGGCCCGCACATGATCACCGACGACGGCCGCGAGCAGCTGCGTGCACTGGGCTTCGCCGTCTAGGTGGGTGATTTGACCGCGGCGCTAGACTGACCCGTTGTGATTGTCACCAACGACCTCGAAGTCCGCGTCGGCGCCCGGACCCTTTTGCACGCCCCCGGCCAGCACCTGCGTGTGCAGCCGGGGGATCGCATTGGTCTTGTCGGCCGCAATGGTGCGGGCAAGACGACAACCATGCGGATTCTGGCGGGGGAGACCGAGCCCTACGGTGGTTCGGTGACGCGTTCGGGGGAGATTGGTTACCTGCCGCAGGATTCGCGCGAGGGCAATATCGACCAGTCCGCGCGTGACCGTGTGTTGTCCGCGCGGGGGTTGGATCAGATTCGCTCCTCCATGGACCGGCAGCAGGAGATCATGGAGGTCTCTGAAGGATCGAAGCGTGACACCGCGATTTCGAAGTATTCCCGCCTGGAGGAGCGCTACCAAGCCCTTGGTGGGTATGAAGCCGACGCGGAGGCTGCGCAGATCTGCGACAATCTTGGCTTGCCCGCACGCATTTTGGACCAGCCACTGAAGACACTGTCCGGTGGTCAACGGCGCCGCGTCGAGCTCGCCCAAATTCTCTTCGCCGCCAACGACGGCGCGGGCAAGTCCAAGACCACACTGCTTCTCGACGAACCCACCAACCACCTCGACGCCGACTCCATTACCTGGCTCCGTGGGTTTCTAGCCAAGCATGAGGGCGGGCTCATCATGATCTCCCACGACGTGGAGCTCCTTGATGCCGTGTGCAACAAGGTGTGGTTTCTCGACGCCGTGCGCGGAGAAGCGGACGTGTACAACATGGGCTTTGCCAAGTACAAGGATGCTCGCGCGTTGGACGAAGCGCGCCGCCGCCGCGAACGCGCCAACGCGGAGAAAAAAGCATCCGCCCTACAGAAGCAGGCCGCCAAGCTCGGCGCGAAAGCCACCAAAGCTGCTGCCGCAAAACAGATGCTCGCCCGTGCCGATCGCATGATGCATGAGCTGGATGAGGTAAGGGTGGCGGACAAGGTGGCGTCGATAAGCTTCCCTGAGCCAGCACCCTGTGGAAAGACCCCGCTCTTCGGCAAGGGGCTGACCAAGATGTACGGCTCGCTGGAAGTCTTCGCGGGCGTGGACCTCGCGATTGATAAAGGCTCGCGCGTGGTCGTGCTGGGCACGAACGGTGCCGGTAAGACGACACTGCTCAAGCTGCTCGCGGGCGTGGAGCGCACCGACGGTGAAGGTGGGCTTGTCACCGGCCACGGCCTGAAACTCGGCTACTTCGCCCAGGAACACGACACGATCGACCCTGACAAGACCGTGTGGGAAAACACCATCGAAGCGTGTCCCGATGCAGGCCAGCAGGACCTCCGTGGGCTACTCGGCGCGTTCATGTTTTCCGGGGACAAGCTCGAACAACCCGCCGGCACGCTCTCCGGTGGTGAAAAGACTCGCCTCGCGCTCGCGACCCTCGTGTCGTCGCGCGCCAACGTGCTGCTACTCGACGAACCCACCAACAACCTCGACCCCCAATCCCGCGAGCAGGTCCTCGACGCCCTGAATACATACACCGGCGCAGTTGTCCTGGTCACCCACGATCCCGGCGCGGTGAAAGCCCTCGAGCCCGAGCGCGTGATCATCATGCCGGAGGGTGATGAGGACATGTGGAGCGACGACTACATGGAGATCGTTGAGCTGGCCTAGCGCGCGTAACGGGCGGCGAAGTTCGCCAGGATTGCGTTATTTGCGGAGTAGTCGTAGTCGTAGCCTTTGGCGATCTGGGACTCGAAGGTCTCCGTCGACGTGTAGCCGTGGTGTGCGTAGAGGCGCAGGCGGAATTCCAGTGCCTCAGCGGTGAGCTCCGGGTGGAACTGCGTGGCGTAGACGTGCTGTCGGACGCGGAACATCTGGGTCGGGCAGGCCTCGCCGGTGACAAGCGTGGTGATGCGCGGGTCTTCCGGCATCTGCGCAATCGCTTCTTTGTGTCCGACGATGGTGTCGAACTGCGCGGGTGTGTCCCCCAGGACGTCATCGTGCTCGTCGGTGCGGGTGACCGTGACGGGGCCGGCTTCCTCCGCGTACCGGTCAGATAAACGCGCACCGATTGCCGTTCCAATCGCGCCAATGCCGTAGCACGCGCCTAGTAGGGGGAAGTCGCGGTCAATGCACTCCGCCACCAACGTCCCGATCTCACGTTCCACGCGCAGCTGCAACGGGGACTTCATCAGCTCCATGTTGTTGAACGGGCTCCCACCCAGTAGCACCGCTGAGTAGTCGTCCAGGTTCACGTCGCCGAGCTCGGTTTGGTCGAGGCGACGTTGCTCAATGGAGGTGGCGCTGACAAGCATTGCATTCGCGAAGCTTTCGAGCTCTTCCGCGGCGGCCTCATCTTCGGGGCGCGTGCTCAACAGCAAAAACGGGCGAGAAGTGGTCACCCGAGTAAATCTAGACGATGATGGACTCTATGAACCCAATTGATTCACTCAAAGATGCCTGGAACTCCCTCAGCAAGGAAGAGAAAACCGTCGCCGGAATCTTCGGCGCACTCGACACCGCGCTCAAAGGCTACGCACTGTGGGACCTCTCACGTACCGACGCGCACCGTCTCCGTGGCCCCAAATGGTTCTGGACCCCGTTCATCGGCGGCGTGAACACCATTGGTTGGGCGGCCTACTTCACGGTGGGCAAGAAGCGCTAGCGTATAACTCCGCCTGAATAGAAGCGGACACGGCTGACCGGCTGTGTGCGCTTCTTTTGCCATGGGTAGGTGTCTTCGGCGGCCTCGATAGGCGCATGCAGCGTGAGCAGGATGTCGGTGCCGGCAGGCCCGCCGAGGATGAGCTCTCCATCGCCGACTACCGTCTCAGCAGCGTGACTGCGCGAGGGCGATTGCTTGGAAATGAGGTCACGGGAAATGTCCGCGAAGATCTTCCGGCCGCGGCGAAGAACCACACGCTGACTATCGTGATAGGACGGCCGGATCCGCTCGCTGGCGATGAGCGCCCAGATGAACACAATGCCCCACACTGACAACAGCAGCGCGAGGATGCGTAGTGCACCCTCGGGTAACAGCAGGTGGACGACGACGAGTTCGATGAGGATGACCACCGTGAACATTGCTACCAGTTGGAGCCGCCCAGGCTGGTGCGGAAAGGCCTGCGCGCCTTCCGGTAGGAGTGTCCGGCCGCGTGTCCACCACCAGAGGTCGCGGTAGAGTCCCCATTCATATCGCGCTGCACGGACCGCCGGGTGTTGTCGTAGCAGATGTAGCACCTTAGTCACGGAATCCACCCGCAAGTTTCTCCACGACATCCGGCCACCCAGTGTCCCAAGCTGTTAGTGGGACCTCGCCCGGCACGAGCGTGTCAGCAACATTGCGCATGATCCCGCGTGGCAGCAGCTCGGCAAGCTTATCGACGTCCCCCGTCTCCCATGCCCGCCCAAACTCTTCCGTCGCCTTGATGCAGGCGGGATCGGCGAGGTTAGCGCGCAGCTGATCCCATGTGGCTGGAGTGGCTACACCGGTGAGCGCCATAAGGTCGAAGCTCTCGGTTTCTCCGCGGACGAAATCAGTATCGCCGAGGACGTCGATCAACTGTGTGCGCACATCGTTTGGCATCCCCAATGGCGCCTCTTTCAGGGCGGAAAGCCGGTCGCGCTGGCGCATGAGGTGGGTAATTTGGGCGTCGATGAGCTCCAAAGACCGGTCGATGGCGTCTGTGGAGTGGATGTGGGTGGTGGCGACTCCAGCGTCGATGAGCGCGCGGGCGCGAAGTACCGCCGCAAGGTCACGGACGGTGTAGTCGCGGTAGTTGCCAGGAGTGCGTGCGGGCTCCGGCACGGCCCCGGTTTCGTGCAAGTGGCGGATGGCGCGCACGGAGCAG
>NZ_VXKH01000029.1 GCF_008693065.1 Corynebacterium tuscaniense
CCTCACCATCGAGCACGTTGATACCGCGCGGCCAACCGCGGAAGCCGCGCGCCGGGCTGGGGAGGAGCTCGCCGCGATCCACGCGATGGGGGCCGATGCGTTCGGTGCCCCGTCTGGCGGCTGGGACGGCCCCAATTTCATCGGCCGAGTGCGCCAAGATTGCTTATCGACGACACGGTGGGCCGAGTTCTATACCACCCAACGCGTGCTGCCGTTTGCGGTGAAGGCGCACCGGCGGGGAAACCTGGACGGGGAAGGATTGATCGCGGTAAAGCGAGCTTGCGATGCGCTCCTTGTTGAGGATGAGGATGCGCCGCTCGCCCGCCTTCACGGCGACCTGTGGGCGGGGAACCTGCTCTTTTCCACTGCCGGACCACGCTTCATCGATCCGGCCGCGCACGGCGGGCACCCACTGACCGATATTGCGATGCTCGAATTGTTCGGGGCACCACATCTGAGCGAGATCGTTGAAGGCTACCTAACCGCCGGCGGCGAACTTGGCCGTGACTGGGAGGCGCGCATCCCTATTCATCAGCTTCATCCACTCGCCGTGCACGCGTACACGCATGGCCCAAGTTACGGTTCCGCGCTGGTCAGGGTGGCGGAGGGGACACTGCACGTGGTTGGCTAGCCCACCAGGTCTCTGCCGGACCGGGCGGCAGATGCCGTTTGTGTTGGCCGATGCGCCACAGATGTTCCAGGCGTTGCGCGGCGGCGTCGTCGACGGGCTTGCCTTCGAGGTAGTCGTCGATTTGCTGGTAGGTCACCCCGAGTGCTTCCTCATCCGGGAGGGCCGGGCGGTCTTCTTCCAGGTCAGCGGTGGGCACCTTCTCCCACAGGCGCGGGTTAGCACCGAGGTGCTGAAGCATGGCGGCACCTTGGCGTTTGTTTAGGCCGGCGAGGGGGATGAGGTCGGCAGCACCGTCGCCGTGTTTGGTGAAGAACCCGGTGATGTTTTCCGCGGCATGGTCACTGCCCACGACGAGCAGGCCACGCTCGCCAGCGATGGCGTACTGCGCGATCATGCGCATGCGGGCTTTGACGTTGCCTTTGTTGAAATCGCCAAGACGCTCCATCCCGAGTGCCTCTGCTACCGCTGTTGAGATGGCGGTGGTGGCGGGTTCGATGTTGACAGTCACGGTTTCATCGGGCGCGATAAAGTTCAGCGCCAGTTGCGCATCATCCTCATCGGCCTGCACACCATGGGGGAGGCGCACGGCTACGAACTGCGCCTCCAGGCCTTCATCCCGGGCTTTTTCCACCGCGAGCTGCGCCAGCTTTCCCGCGAGCGTGGAGTCTTGCCCGCCGGAGATACCCAAGACGTAACCCGCCGCCCGTGTTGTGCGCAGATAGTTCACCAGAAAATCAACGCGTGACTCGATTTCCACGGCTACGTCGATAGTAGGCTTCACTCCCAGCTTGTCGACGATCTCTTTCTGCAAACCTTTATCCCTCACAGACATAGCTGCCACTCTAGCGGTTTGGCGCACACGAAATGGTCAGGTAACATAGTCCCCTGTTGTACGGCTGCGCTCTGACCGGGCATTATTCCGGTGGGTGGAGTCGCGGAAGAAGATTCTTCCGTCTAATCCAAAACGTACTAGCAGCTGTCTCTGTGATGAGTGGCAGCTAGGGCGGCTAGACACAGAAAGGAGCGCCCGATGAAGGTCCGTAATTCCCTTCGGTCGCTGAAGAATAAGCCGGGCGCTCAGGTTGTGCGTCGCCGCGGCAAGGTCTACGTGATCAACAAGAAGGATCCGCGCTTCAAGGCTCGCCAGGGCTAAAGCGTTCAGCTTCTAGTTCTTACCCCGCCACATGGGATAAATCCTATGTGGCGGGGTTTTATGCTTTCGTAACACAAAATGCATTGAAACCGTGTGTGATCTGAAGCACAATGAAACCCAATGATTTTTGCATACTTTTGCCCGATGACTGTCAGGACCATGATGATGAAAGCTAGAGAAAACTTCGTATACGGCTTCGTGGGAGTTCTTGCCGCAGCCGCTCTTTTACTCGTGGGGGGATTCGTTGCACCGGGCGTTGCCGTTGCCCAGGGGGCGAGTGACAGTAAAGCTGCGTTGATTGTTGATGCGTCTGGTTCGATGTTGGATGCGGATGTTGATGGTGGGACTCGTATGGATGCGGCGAAGAAGGCGGCGCATGAGTTGGTGAATGATTTGCCGGATTCGGCGAATTTGGGGCTGTTGGCGTACGGGATGAGGGTGTCGAATGCGCCTGAGGATCATGCGCGCGGGTGTCAGGATGTTGAGACGTTGGTGCCTGTGGGCAAGCTTGATCGGGACTTGTTGAATAGCAAGATTGATGAGATGACTCCGAGTGGGTATACGCCGATTGGTAATTCTTTGCGTGCTGCTGCCAAGGAGTTGGGGGACGATGGCGAGCGGACGATCATTTTGGTGTCAGATGGTATTGATACGTGTGCACCACCGCCGGTGTGTGAGGTGGCTAAGGAGCTTGCGGGTGAGGGTGTTGATCTGACGATTCATACGGTTGGGTTTAAGACTGATGAGGAGGCTCGTAAGGAGCTTGAGTGCGTCGCTCGGGTTTCTGGCGGCGATTTCATGGAGGCGGATGATTCAGCGTCCTTGGCTGAGTCGTTGAAGTTTTTGGCGCAGCGTGATGCGCAGGCGTATCAGACGGCGGGGACGTGGTTTGAGTATTCGGATACGCCCGAGGATGCGAAGTGGTTGGGTGAGGGCCGCTATCGCACGAAGGTGGATGTGCCGAAGAAGAACAATCCTGGCGAGGAAATGCCACAGCGCTATTTCAAGTTAGCTATTCCGGAGGGGCATCGTGCGATTGTGAGCACGGCGATCATTCCGCAGCGTGCAGCAAGCGGCCGTGCCAGGGAAGCAAACCTGCATGTCTTGGGCGGTAACGTGTTGAACCCAGTTGAGAATTGTCGTGCCGCGCTGGCTTCTGATCTTGGTACGGGCTCAACGTATGGTTCGGGTTTTCTTCCGCCTGAGCCGGCGGTGCGGGTGATCGACCCGGAAAAGAGCCGTGAGGACTGTGACCCACAGGAGTGGATTGTGCCCACGGAGTTCTCTTTGCTCAGCGCGGCGCGGGACGAGGGGACGTCTGGCGCTGAGGCTGATGTGGAGTTAGAGATTAACTTCGAGCCGATTCTTGATGATTCTGAGAAGGCCAAGTATCCAGAGCCTGGTGAGAAGACGGTTGATGAGGACAGCCCGTCGCTTGATTTCAATGATGTGACCCCGGTGAAGGGTGGGCCGAGTTTCGCTCAGGCGACTGAGGTGAAGCCTGGTGCCTATAGTGATGCGCTTGTACCGGGTGAGTATCGCTTTTACAAGATCCCGGTGGAATACGGGCAGCAACCTGTAGTGAATGTGCGCACGGGGATATCCGAACGTGAAGCGGCTGAGACGCTCAACATCAATTTGTATTCACCGCTCCGTATAGACCATGGCTCTGATTCTCTTATTTTTTACGATGAAGCGGAGGAAGGCGCCGTTGTTGGTGACAAGGTGGATTTCCGAAATAGTTACAAGGACAGCAACGCGCGTGAGAGTGGCTATGCGGGCTACTACCTTGTGGGAGTTGCTCTCTCCCAGGGAGATGAGGATGACATCATGGGTGTTGAGCAGCCCTTTGAGATTGCCTTTGATGTCGTGGGGAAGAAGGTTGATGGGCCGAAGTGGCGTCCGACGGAGAAGAATGGTCCGGAGCCGAGTGATACTCCGCCGGGGACTGACAAGAAGAAGTCGGATAAGTCAGACGATTCGGATGTCCAAGCGCAGGATGAGTCTGGCGATGGTGGTTTCGGGCTTAAGAACATGGTGATGGTGGCAGTTGGTGCCGGCATCGTGGTGCTGCTCGCGGCACTCGTTGCATTGATCGCGGTGCTACGCCGCAAATAGAAGGTTACGTAGCCACGCGCATAAAGGGACCCTCTTCATTCCTGGTGAAACAGGGGTGTGGGGGGTCCTTTCGGGGGGAGGGGCGAAAAATATTTCCGGTGAAATTTCATCAATGTAAGACTTTTTTGACGCTTCAAGCATCCCGAGGGAACTACATGTAGGTTATTTTACTTCGCTGTCCTGCGAATATCATTCGTGTAACTACTATATGTAGTATGGGTTGCTAGAATATGGCACAACGTATAGTGTTGCCAAGTGTTCGCTTCCCGTTGGGGAAGTGAAGAAAATGGTTAATTTTTTGTCAGCTGTCCCGTCAGTTGTCGCATCACAGAAAGAGATTCGCGGTCATGTCCATCACTCTCTACACCAAGCCCGCATGTGTTCAGTGCAATGCAACCAAGAAGGCGCTTGACCGCGCTGGTTTGGAGTACACCACGGTGGATATTTCCTTGGATGACTCCGCACGTGACTACGTCATGGCACTGGGTTACCTACAGGCCCCAGTTGTTGAGGTTGACGGTGTTCATTGGTCGGGCTTCCGCCCGGACCGCATCCGTACTCTCGTGGAAAGCGCTGCTTAAGCTTCCGCTCATTGTTATCAAGCCGCCACTTGTTGGCGGCTTGACCTAGTAGAAAAGGGTTTGTGCAGATGTTGGTGGTCTACTTCTCCTCTGCAACGGGCAACACGGCTCGTTTTGTAGAGAAGTTGGGGTTGCCTGCGGCTCGGATTCCGTTGCGGAAGCTGGAGGGGGAGCTTGTCGTCGATAAGCCTTATGTGCTTTTGTGCCCGACGTATGGTGGCGGAGCTTCCTTGGTTAAGGGTGTGAACTCCCGGCCAGTGCCACCGCAAGTGATCCGTTTTCTTAACAATGAGCACAACCGTGGTCTTCTGCGTGGCGTGATTGCCGCGGGGAACTCGAATTTCGGGCCGGATTTCTGCCTGGCTGGGGATGTGATTTCCGCGAAGACCGGCAAGCCGTATCTGTACCGCTTCGAGCTCATGGGCACGGAAGCTGACGTTGAACATGTGCGCGACTGCCTGCTTGAACAGGCCGCAGGGTTGGGGCTTGGCTCGCTGACTGCGGAGGAAGAGGCGGCGCTTGAACGCCGCAAGGCGCAACCCGCGAATGAGAATGCGGAGAGGCTTGCCCGGCTGCGTGAACGCTACCAGGCGGTATAAACGGCACGCACGTCAATAATTTCAAAGTTTTAATTCGTCCAAAATAACTCCATAACTCAACACCGGCTTGAACTAAGCCGTCCCCGAGAAGAACTAAGAAGAAAGGCCACTTGCTGTGTCCACTGCGTCCACATCAATGGGAAAGACCGTCGCCGAGCCGGTGAATACGGAAGATCAGCTGGATTACCACGCGCTAAATGCGCTTTTAAATTTGTACGACGAGAACGGCCAGATCCAGTTTGACAAGGACCGGGAAGCAGCCAACCAGTTTTTCCTACAACACGTGAACCAGAACACCGTTTACTTCCATGACTTGGAAGAGAAGATGGATTATCTGGTGGAGAACAAGTACTACGAGCCCGAGGTCATCGCGCAGTATGACTGGGATTTTGTAAAGTCCACGTTCAAGCGTGCGTACTCCTACAAGTTCCGTTTTCAGTCTTTCTTGGGCGCATACAAGTACTACACCTCGTACACGCTGAAGACGTTTGATGGGCGCCGCTACCTGGAGCGCTTCGAGGATCGTGTGTCCATGACCGCGCTATTCCTCGCTGACGGCAATGAGGAGCTTGCTTCCGCGCTTGTCGACGAGATTATGACGGGCCGCTTCCAGCCGGCAACCCCGACCTTCCTGAACGCTGGTAAAGCGCAGCGTGGCGAGCTCGTGTCCTGCTTCTTGCTGCGTATTGAGGACAATATGGAATCCATCGGCCGTGCGATCAACTCCTCGCTGCAGCTGTCCAAGCGCGGCGGTGGTGTGGCGCTGCTGCTATCCAATATCCGTGAATCGGGTGCGCCGATTAAGCGCATCGAGAACCAGTCTTCTGGCGTTATTCCCGTGATGAAGCTGCTGGAGGATTCCTTCTCCTACGCCAACCAGCTCGGTGCCCGCCAGGGTGCTGGCGCGGTGTACCTCAATGCCCACCACCCAGACATCTTGAGCTTCCTGGACACCAAGCGTGAGAACGCGGATGAGAAGATCCGTATTAAGACGCTCTCCCTCGGCGTGGTTATCCCGGACATCACATTTGAACTGGCAAAGCGCAATGATGACATGTACCTGTTCTCCCCGTACGACGTCGAACGCGTTTACGGCGTTCCGTTCGCTGATATTTCGGTGACGGAGAAGTACGAAGAGATGGTGGAAGACCCGCGTATTCGCAAGTCCAAGATCAACGCCCGCCAGTTCTTCCAGACCATAGCGGAGATCCAGTTCGAGTCCGGCTACCCGTACATCATGTTCGAGGACACGGCGAACAGGGCGAACCCGGTCAAGATTGGCCGTGTGAACATGTCTAACCTGTGTTCCGAGATTTTGCAGGTGAACACTCCGTCGGTGCTCAATGATGATCTGACGTACAAGGAGCTGGGCCAGGACATTTCCTGCAACTTGGGTTCCTTGAACATTGCTATGGCGATGGATTCGGATAACTTCTCCAAGACGGTCGAAACCGCCATCCGTGGTCTAACGGCGGTGGCCGATAAGACGTCCATCGATTCGGTGCCGTCCGTGCGTGAGGGCAATGATGCTTCCCATGCCATTGGTTTGGGCCAGATGAACCTGCATGGCTACCTGGGACGTGAGCACATTCACTACGGCTCGGAGGAAGGCTTGGACTTTACCAACGCTTACTTCGCCACTGTGATGTATGAGTGCATCAAGGCTTCCCACAAGATTGCGGTGGAAACGGGGCAGGCCTTCGACGGCTTTGAGCGTTCTGAGTACGCAACCGGTGAGTTCTTTGACCGCTACAACCCGGAGGATTTCCAGCCGAAGACGGAAAAGGTTCAGGAGATCTTTGCTAAGTCCAACGCAACGCCGCCGTCCGCAGAAGAGTGGGCGCAGCTGAAGGCTGATGTGGCTCGGGATGGTATTTATAACCGTTACCTGCAGGCAGTTCCGCCGACCGGTTCGATCTCTTACATCAACAACTCGACCTCGTCGATCCACCCGATTGCCTCCAAGATTGAGATCCGTAAGGAAGGCAAGATCGGTCGCGTGTACTACCCGGCGCCGCACATGGATAACGAGAACATTGAGTACTTCACGGATGCCTACGAGATTGGGTACGAGAAGATCATCGATACCTACGCGGTGGCCACGAAGTACGTGGACCAGGGCCTGTCGCTGACCTTGTTCTTCAAGGACACGGTGACCACGCGTGATCTCAACCGCGCGCAGATCTACGCTTGGCGCAAGGGCATCAAGACGCTGTACTACATCCGTCTGCGCCAGATGGCTTTGGAAGGAACTGAGATTGAGGGCTGCGTGTCCTGCATGCTCTAGGCTGCTTTTCGACGAATTAAACCCCCTGCTTTTCGCACTACGAGAGGATGATCTGCGTGACTGAAGCGCATGAGTACGACGCGTACTTAGCTGAGCATGACAAGCCGGTGAAGGCCATTAACTGGAACTCCATTCCTGACGAAAAGGACTTGGAGGTCTGGGACCGACTGACTGGTAACTTCTGGCTGCCAGAGAAGATTCCAGTGTCTAACGATATTCCGAGTTGGCGCACGCTGACGGATGAAGAGAAGACCGCGACGATGCGTGTGTTCACCGGCTTGACGCTTCTGGACACGATTCAGGGCACGGTCGGTGCTGTGTCGTTGCTGCCAGATGCGACGTCGCTGCATGAGGAAGCAGTGCTCACCAATATTGCGTTCATGGAGTCTGTCCATGCGAAGTCCTATTCCAACATCTTCATGACGTTGGCGGATACGCCAGCTATCAATGATGCTTTCCGTTGGTCCGAAGAAAACGAAAACCTGCAGCGCAAGGCCAAGATCATCCTGAACTACTACGAGGGTGATGATCCGCTGAAGCGCAAGGTTGCCTCCGTAATGCTGGAGTCCTTCCTTTTCTATTCGGGTTTCTACCTGCCGCTGAACTGGTCGGTGCACTCCAAGCTCACCAACACGGCTGACATCATTCGCCTGATCATTCGTGATGAGGCAGTGCATGGTTACTACATCGGCTACAAGTACCAGCAGGCTGTGCGTCAGGAATCGCAGGAGCGTCAGGATGAGCTGAAGGAGTACACCTTCGATTTGCTCTATGACCTCTATGACAACGAGTGCCAGTACACCGAGGATATCTACGATCCGCTGGGCTGGACCGAAGACGTCAAACGCTTCCTGCGTTATAACGCCAACAAGGCTCTGAATAACCTCGGGTACGAGGGCCTATTCCCAGTGGATGAGACGCGCGTGTCGCCGGCGATCCTGGCGTCCCTGTCCCCGAACGCAGATGAGAACCACGACTTCTTCTCCGGTTCCGGCTCCTCCTATGTCATCGGTAAGGCCGAAGACACTCAGGATGATGACTGGGACTTCTAACTAACAATTGCCTGACGGCCCCGCGTGAAGCTCAACACGCGGGGCCGTCTTTGGCTCTACCTATTCTGGGGTTAGTGGGATCGGTGTAAAGACACAAGAAAGGGACGAAAATATACGGTGAAAGTGCCCGAATGGCCAGGCCAAAAGCCAATCGTGTCACGCCGGAGTGCCGTGTTCCCGCGATTAGGGGCGTGGATGAGGGGAAGCTGAAGCATGTCTGGCTTTTCACTGCGGTTGGGGGATAAGATGAAGCGGTATTAGCTGCGCACTATCTATGGCTAGAACGTTGCAGCCCCCTAAAAGGAGGCTGCAGAGGAAATTGGGCTATAGGTGCGGTCCGGAAAACCTGCCGGTCCGTTGTGTGGCTGAGCATGATAATCAGGAGGAAACGAATGACTGCTGTAGCACCGCGGCTCGATAATGACGCCGCGAATGTTGCACCTTCCCGGCCAGAGCCAACCGGGAAGGCACGTAAAGGCACCCGCTTCTGGGACCTCATGACCACCACGGACCACAAACAACTGGGCATTTTCTACATGATTACGTCCTTTATTTGGTTCTTCCTCGGTGGCCTCATGGCACTGCTGATCCGCGCTGAGCTTTTCAACCCGGGTCTGCGGCTCCTCTCCAATGAGCAGTTCAACCAGCTGTTCACCATGCACGGCACCGTGATGCTTCTGGCATTTGGTACCCCGATGGTGTGGGGCTTTGCTAACTTCATCTTGCCGCTGCAGATCGGTGCGCCGGATGTCGCGTTCCCACGTTTGAACGCCTTTGGTTTCTGGATCACCACCGTCGGTGTTATCGCAATGCTTGCTGGCTTTGCTACTCCGGGTGGTGCAGCTGACTTCGGTTGGACCATGTACATGCCACTGGCGGACGCAATCAACACCCCGGGCGTTGGCGCTGACCTGTGGATTATGGGTGTGGGTGCAACCGGTATTGGTACCGTTGCTTCCGCTATCAACATGGTCACCACGGTTCTGACCCTGCGTGCACCGGGTATGACGATGTTCCGTCTGCCGGTGTTCACTTGGACGATCTTCGTTGCGTCCATCCTGGCGCTCCTGATCTTCCCGCTGCTGCTCGCAGCTGCTCTCGGTGTCCTGTATGACCGTAAGCTTGGTGGCCACATCTACGATCCGGCTAACGGTGGCGCCATCCTGTGGCAGCACCTGTTCTGGTTCTTCGGTCACCCTGAGGTGTACGTCCTCGCACTGCCGTTCTTCGGCATTATCTCCGAGATCATTCCGGTCTTCTCTCGTAAGCCGATCTTCGGTTACATCGGCCTGGTCTTCGCAACTCTGGCTATTGGTGGCCTGTCCATGGCTGTGTGGGCGCACCACATGTACGTGACCGGCGCGGTTCTTCTGCCGTTCTTCTCGTTCATGACGTTCCTGATTGCTGTTCCGACCGGCGTGAAGTTCTTCAACTGGGTGGGCACCATGTGGAATGGTCACCTGACGTTTGAGACTCCGATGCTGTGGTCCATGGGCTTCCTGTTCACGTTCCTCTTTGGTGGTCTGACCGGTATTATGCTGGCTTCTCCGCCGCTGGACTTCCAGCTCTCTGACACCTACTTTGTGGTTGCTCACTTCCACTACACCCTGTTCGGCACCATTGTGTTCGCCACCACCGCTGGTATTTACTTCTGGTTCCCGAAGATGACGGGTCGCATGATGGATGAGCGTCTGGGCAAGATCCACTTCTGGCTCGTGTTCATCGGCTTCAACATGACCTTCCTGGTTCAGCACTGGCTGGGCAACATGGGCATGCCGCGCCGCTACGCTGACTACCTGGACACTGACGGCTTCACGCTGCTCAACCAGATCTCCACGGTTGGTTCCTTCATCCTGGGTATCGGCTTCCTGCCGTTCATCTGGAACGTGTACAAGTCCTGGCGCTACGGTGAGATCGTCACTGTTGATGATCCGTGGGGTTACGGCAACTCTCTCGAGTGGGCAACGACTTGCCCGCCGCCGCACCACAACTTCAATTCCCTGCCACGTATCCGCTCTGAGCGTCCGGCCTTCGAGCTGCACCACCCACACATGGTTGAGGCCATGCGTCGGGAGGCTCACACGGGCCACCACGACGCCTAAGGGCTAGAGGCAGCCCCATATGGTGCTGCTGTGTGACTCCTGATCGAGGCCCCATTCCACATGGTTGGTGGAATGGGGCTTCGTGCTGTCGTGGGGTAGTTTCAATCTCATGACTTATGAGGTGAGCCTTCAGCCCGGACTTGAATCAGCCGTCATCACGTTGACGGGCGCGGACCGCCCAGGTGTGACCGCGGCGTTCTTCGCAGTGTTGTCGCAGCACGGCGTTCAGTTGCTTGATGTGGAGCAGGCCCAGTTCCGTGGGTACCTTGCGCTGGCGGCTTTTGCTGGTGTGAATCTGTCGATGATGGACGCGCTGCGCCGTGACCTGGAGTCGGCGCCGGAGCTGTCGGATCACACGGTGCGCATCGATACGGAAGAGGAGAAGCTGTCCCCGCAGCGTAAGCGTTCCACGCACGTTGTGGTGGTGTTGGGGGATCCGGTGACGGCGGAGGCGGTCTCGGAAATCGGTCGCGCTTTGGCGGATTTCGGGGCGAATATTGACCGTATTCGGGGGATCTCTGATTATCCAGTGACGGGCTTGGAACTGTCTATCACCATTCCTGGGACTGGTGATGAGGTAAGCCACACGGTGCGCCAGGCGCTGGCGGAGTTGACCTCTGGTTTGGGCGTGGATATTGCGATTGAGCGCTCTGGTCTTGCGCGCCGTTCGAAGCGTTTGGTGTGTTTTGATTGTGATTCCACGTTGATTACGGGTGAGGTCATTGAGATGCTTGCGGCGCATGCGGGACGCGAGGCCGAGGTCGCTCAAGTGACGGAGCGTGCAATGCGTGGTGAGCTTGACTTCGAGGAGTCTTTGCGTGAGCGTGTGGCCACCCTCGCGGGTCTTGATGCGTCGGTTTTGGATGACGTGGCGCGGGATATTGTTCTTACCCCGGGTGCGCGCACGACGATTCGTACTCTGAAGCAGATGGGCTATCGCACGGCGGTTGTGTCCGGCGGGTTCATTCAGGTTCTGGAGCCGATGGCGGAGGAGCTTGCCTTGGACTATGTCCGGGCGAATACGCTGGAGGTCGTTGACGGGAAGTTGACGGGCCGGGTGATTGGGAAGATCGTGGATAGGCAAGCGAAGGCTGAGTTCTTGGCTGAGTTCGCCGCGGATTCGGGCTTGCGCATGTCACAGACGGTTGCGGTGGGTGATGGTGCGAATGACATTGATATGCTCACCGCCGCGGGCCTGGGAATTGCGTTTAACGCGAAGCCGGCGCTGCGTGAGGTCGCGGATACCTCGGTGAACCACCCGTTCCTTGACTCGGTGTTGTACATCATGGGTGTGCCGCGCCATGAGATTGATGTGCTCAATGAAGAGCAGGGTATCGACGGTAAGGTTGCGCTCGATTAATGTCGGGCCAGTTACTTATCGACGCCTACCGGACCCTCCACTCCGTAATGGCGGAGCCTTCGCGGGGGAGTGAGGACCCGGCGGACCCAGCGACGGTGCAGGCGATGCAAATTGCTCTGCACATTCCGAAGCAGGATCCGCCGAATCGTGGGGACTTACTCGCCGCGGCAGCCCAGGCCGTCGTGGCGGTGTGTTTGGATCCGCGTGCGGGGTGTGAGGGCGAGTGGCGTGATGCCCTGGCAGGTTGGTATGGCCACCGCATCCGGAAGATCGCGCGGCGTGCCCGTGGTGCGAGTTGGGAGCATGTGCAGGCACTGCGGGGCTGCAGCGCTACGCATGGCACCGCCCAAGCGCGGGCTTTCATCCCGTCCGCGGTCGGGGATGTTCCGCATGACATTGCGAAGCTGCAGATCAAAGGAACAGATCTACCGCATGAGGGCGGGGAGGTGCCCACGGCAGAGGAGATTATCGCTTCATCGGTGCCCACGGTGATCATCGCCGATTCGTTGGGGATGTCCGTTGGCAAAGCCGCAGCCCAGGCTGGCCATGCCTCCATGCTGTTGGCGGCGGCGATGGGGGAGGATTGGGTGCTCGCGTGGGTTGAGGCTGGCTTCCCGCTGGTGGTGCATGAGTTGCCGGACGACGTTTTCAATCAGGTCATTGCAGATGAGGCAACCGTAGTGGTGCAGGACGCAGGTTTCACGGAAGTAGCACCGGGGTCTGTCACGGCAGCGGCGTATCCTGGGAGTTTCGGGGGATAGAACCCCCGAAAGCAAAGCTGAAGTTACGTAACGGACACCAGGCGTTTGAGAGCTTCGCGCACGACGGTTGGGTCGGTGGTCTCCCAGAAGTCCGGCAGAGAGGCGCGGAGGAATTGGCCGTAGCGTTTCGTGGCCAGGCGGCTGTCCAGAACGGAGACCACGCCGCGGTCGCTGGTGCTGCGCAGTAGGCGGCCTGCTCCTTGAGCGAGCAGCAGGGCAGCATGGGTGGCGGAGACTTCCATGAAGCCGGAGCGTCCCGCGGCATCAGCAGCGTTGGAACGTGCCTGCAGGAGTGGATCGTCCGGGCGGGGAAAGGGAATGCGGTCGATGATGACTTGCGATAGCGACTTCCCGGGGACGTCCACGCCCTGCCACAAACTGAGTGTGCCGAAGAGACAGACGTTTTCACTCGCGGAAAACTTGTTCACTAGCGCGCCGATGGAATCATCGCCTTGAACGAGAATGTCGAAGGGAAGTTTCTTGCGTAGTGTGTCGGCGGCCTCGACGGCGGCGCGTTTGGACGAAAATAGGCCCAACGTCCGCCCACCCGCCGCGGTGATGAGCTCGGCCATCTCTGTGATGGTGTCCTCCCTCAAGCCATCCCGGCCTGGTGGGGGAAGGTGCTTGGCCACGTAGAGGATGCCGGCCCGACGCGGATCAAAGGGGGTGCCAGCATCCAAGGCATCCCAGCTGCCGTTGGGCAGGCCCCAGGCAGAGGCCATGGCGCGGAAATTACCGCCCACGGTCAAGGTGGCGGAGGCGAGCACCACGGTTTGTTCCCCGAAGAGGTTGTCCCGCAGCAGAGTGGATACGGATAGTGGAGCCACAGAGACCGAATCGGAGGTGTCGGAATAACGTTCCACGCGGGTCAACCACACCACGTCGACGTGCTTGGACGGATCTGGCTCATCAAAAACTTCGAGGATGCGAACGATGGAATCGTGCAGCTCACCCAGGTGGTTTTTGAGGTTTTCGCGTTCAGCGAAGGTTTCCGGGTCATTCGTCGCTTCACCCTCGGGCCCACGGGAAATGGCATCCCGGGTGCGCCACAGGGCATCACGGATACCGGCGAAGGATGCGCGGGCCGGATCAGAGATAGTTTCCCAGCGGCCGGGGGTTTCGAGCGCGAGGACGGCTGTGAAATCGTCGATAAGCGATTCAAGCTTGCTTTGTTCTGTCTTGGCCTTGAGCTTGCCGGCGCGGCGTGCGGCGAGGGTCAGTGCGCGCGCGGAGATTTCATTCGTGGCTACGGAGGTGACGCGACCGTCGAGCTCGTGGGCCTCATCGATGATAACGGCACTATGCTCAGGCAGAATATTGATGTCGCTCATCGCATCAATAGCGAGCAAGGCGTGGTTAGTCACCACGATGTCCACGTCCTGTGTGCGGCGACGAGCCGCTTCCGCAAAACACTCCTCACCGTGCGGGCAACGGGTAGCGCCGACGCATTCGGCTGCTGTTACGGACAGCTGACGCCACGCCTGATCCGGCACCCCCGGCTCAAGATCATCACGGTCGCCGGTTTCCGTCTCATCTGCCCACTCGTAGACGCGCTTGATGTGGCGGCCGAGCCAGGAGACATCTTCTTCATCGATGAGCGCTTCATCTTGCTGCGGATCCACCGCCAGTTTGTTCAGGCACAGGTAATTCGAGCGCCCCTTCTGAATGGCAAAGGTCGGCGTGCGCGAGAGCAGCGGGTCAAGCGCTTCGACGAGACGCGGAAGATCCCGCTCCACCAACTGCCGCTGGAGCGCCAACGTGGCCGTGGACACGATCACTGTCGTATCAGTGCCCTGCGCGTGGCGGATCGCGGGAACGAGGTAGGCCAGCGACTTACCCGTACCCGTGCCAGCCTGCACAGCAAGATGACGCTCATTGGTGAGGGCCTTTGTCACTGCCTCCGCCATGGCCACCTGCCCCGGACGTTCCGCCCCGCCAAGGGCTTCCACCGCGGCGGCAAGGAGCTCCTGCGTGCTCAGCGACAGCGGGTCCTGGCCGCTGGCTTTCGTGTCCTTGGTGTCTTTCTCCGTGCCCACTCGTCCCCGCTAGCTTTCCGGGAAACCGATGAAGCGGGTGCGAATGGCAGGTTCATCCCGCGACAGCGCGAGACCTTCCCACGGCAGGGTTTCGCGCTGCTTAGCCAGGTGGGTGCGGGTAGCTTCAAGGTCATCCAACCCATCGACGATCTCCCCGTCACGCATGAGCGGAACGACAAGCTGGCGGTAATCCAGAGTGGTCGGATTTTCCGGCACGTTATTCAGCGGGTACACGATTTCTTCCACGGCAACACCGGAGCCGCGGTAGGTGCGCACAGCCCCTTTCGCGCCACCCTTCATTTGCTTACCGGTTGAACGCTTGGCCACGGGCACTCCGTCCACCTCAACGAGTTTGTACACCATGCCGGCAGTGGGGGCGCCGGAACCGGTGACAACTGAGGTACCCACGCCGTAGCCATCCACCGGATCGGAGCGCAGACCGGCGATGGTGAACTCATCCAGGTCAGAAGAAACAATGATCTTGGTGTTGTATGCACCCAGGTCATCCAGTTGTGCGCGCACCCGGCGCGACATGATGCCCAGGTCGCCCGAGTCAATGCGTACGCCGCCTAGTTCGGTGCCGGCGACTTCGATGGCGTTGATGACGCCTTGGGTGATGTCATAGGTGTCCACCAGCAAGGTGGTGTCCACTCCGAGGGATTCAATCTGTGCCTTGAAAGCAGCCTTCTCATTCGGCGTGCCATCAGCGTTGGTGTGCAGCAACGTCCACGCGTGGGCGGCGGTGCCGGCAGCGGGGATGCCATAGCGCAGGGAAGCCTCCATGTTGGAGGTGGAGGAAAATCCAGCGATGTAAGCAGCGCGTGCACCGGTGACGGCGGCTTGCTCATTGGTGCGGCGCGATCCCATCTCCATGATCGGGCGGCCATCAGCAGCGGTGACCATACGGGAAGCGGCGGTAGCTACGGCGGAATCAGCGTTGAGGATGGACAGGATCACTGTTTCCAGAATGCAGCATTCCGCAAAGGTGCCGCGCACCGTCAGGATGGGGGAGTACGGGAAGTACAGCTCGCCTTCTTTGTAGCCGTCGATCTGTCCGGTGAAGCGGTAGTTACGCAGGTAGTCCTTCGTCTCTTCGCTCAAGAAATCGGCGGTGGCGATCTGGTTTTCGGTGAAACGGAAATCTCGCACCGCCTGGATTAGGCGACCAGTGCCAGCGACAACGCCGTAACGGCGCTCATTGGGCAGCTTGCGCCCGAAAACCTCAAAGACGCACTCACGCGAATGGGTGCCATCTTTCATGGAGGCATCGAGCATGGTCAGCTCGTACATATCCGTCAAGAAAGCTGTCGACGGCTGCTGGGACGTGGATGCGGACTCGGGCTGTGTCATGCACACAACACTAGTCGTAGGGGCTGCGAGTGGGGCCAGCACTCGTCCGGACCGTTCAGAGATTGAGATGTTTAGTATTCTTGGCGCCATGAACGGTGTCACACATGAGGTCCGCTTGGGATCCCCCATGGCTACGCCCGAGTTGGACGAAGCGATTGAGATCAATGTTGAAACAGCAGAAAACCTGCCGTGGATGTGCATCGTGTGGGATGACCCGGTGAATTTGCAGAGCTACGTCACCTACGTGTTCCAAACCGTGCTGGGCTATAGCCGCAAGCGTGCACAGGAGCTGATGATGCAGGTGCATACAGAAGGTAAGGCCGTGGTCTCCTCAGGTGAAAAAGATAAGGTCGAAGGTGATGTGAAGAAGCTGCACACCGCTGGCCTGTGGGCAACCATGCAGCAGGCCGGCTAAGACTGGCTTTAAAGGGAGGACAGGCAACATGCAGCCGTGGCGGCGCAAGAAAGGGCTCATGCGGAGCCTGCGGTTTAGCACCGTGTTTGATCCGATGGAGCGTGAAGTGATCGGTGACCTTACCGCCACCGTCTCCGAAGCACTGATCCAGCGTGCACAGTCCGCGCCGAAGGATGAGTTGGCGGAGATGATGGGCATGGCCGCCGGCCACACCGAAGCGCCGACTGACCCCTCCCTGGCTCGTCTTCTCCCGGATTTCGAGCGCGAGGGAGATGAGGAATTCGATGGCGATAATGCTCTGCTGCGCTCCCTGCATGAAACGGACATCATCAAGGCGAAGCTGACTAATTTGCAGGTGGTTAATGCCGCGCTGGGTCCCACCGGTGGCGTTGCCGTCACCATCGAGGAACATGAGGCCGAACAGTTCATCGCAGCACTCAATGACATGCGCTTGTACGTCTCGGCAGCAGAGGCGCCGACGGAAGCTGCGGAGCAGGACCAAGCCAACCTGGTGGAATGGCTCGCCTACTGCCAGCATTCACTGCTGGAAGCCTTGACGGGGGAGTGACGTGGCTACGGGGGCAGCGTGGCACATCACGCCGGTCGTGTCTGAATTTTCCGTGCCGGGCCTGAGGCTCGGTCATTGTTCTTTGGGGGATACCGGCGTCACCGCGATCGTGTCCACGGATACTGCCGGTGCATTGGGTGCTGTGGATGTGCGCGGGGGCGGTCCCGGTACTCGTGAAACGGACTTGCTGAAACCGCACAACAGCGTTGAACGGGTGCATGCCGTGGTGCTTGCCGGTGGTTCCGCTTTTGGGCTTGCTGCCGCCGACGGTGCTATGAGGGAGCTGGAAACCCGGGGCGTTGGCTTCCCGGTTTTCGGTGAGGATAATCCGGGTCCCCGCGTGCCCATTGTGCCCGCCGCCGTCATCTTCGACCTCATCGTGGGCGACCCAAACAACCGCCCTGGTGTCGAGGATGGCGCAGCAGCCGTTCGCGCGGCCCTGGAGGGTGAACAGGCCGATACCTCAGGCACGGTGGGCGCCGGTTGTGGCGCCCTGGCCGGGGTGCTCCGTGGTGGATTTGGTCGAGCACAAACCACAGTGAAAAGCGGTGATGAAGACCACGAGTACACCATCGCTGCCGCGGTGGTGGCCAACCCGTTAGGCAGTCCGATCGACCCGGCTACGGGTCGGTTCTACGGTGATCCCACCCGCCCACCGGTGGATACGCAGGCCTTTGCCCAGTTGGAGCGCCCAACGCCCAAGCTGAATACCACCATCGGTGTTGTGGCCACCACTTGCCCGTTGCCGCCTGCGCAGCTTGAACGCTTGGCGATGACGGGCCATGACGGCTTGGCGCGCGCAGTGCGCCCCGCACACTCACCGCTCGACGGGGATACACTCTTTTGCTTATCGACGGCACAGGAAGCCCCCACCACCGTCACCGACCCGGAGCTGCTGTATACCCTGTGTGATGCCTCTGCCCGCTGCGTGGAAGCAGCGATTGTTGATGCTGTCGCATCCGCTGCATCGGGTTACGGTGTGACGGCCTGGGCCGACATCTTATCCCCGAACCTATTAAGCTAAGCCGCACCATGAGCAATTTTCCCCCATCCGGCGCGTATCCCGGCAACCAGTACGGCAATCAATTCGATACACCGTATGGCGCACCATACGGTGGTTTACCAACCAGGCCGTCCTATCCCGGTCAGCCCACGCAGCCGCGTCATCCGCGGCAGAACTCCCGGGGCAGCCAAATGCGCCTGGGGTTGATGTATGCGGCGGGGTATGTGGCGCTCATCTGGGCAGTGCACATCATCAACGTGTTCCTATTTGGTGGCGTCTTAACCGCGTTTGGCATCCATCCATTGGACACTTCGTCTTTGCCTTTCATTTTCACCTCACCGATCCTGCACGCAAATTTTGAGCACCTCATGTCCAATACGGTTCCGGGGGCGATCTTCGCTTTCCTCATTGGTTATTCCGGTAGCCGAGTGTTTTGGGAGGTCACCGCTTTTGTTGTTGGTATCGGCGGTCTTGGCGTGTGGCTGTTAGGCGGTATTGGCACAAACCATATCGGCGCATCCATGTTGGTATACGGTTGGCTGGGGTACCTGCTTGTTCGTGGCATTTTCAATCGCTCTGCTTCGCAGATTGTGCTTGGTGTTTTACTGGGTCTGTCGTATTCCGGTTTGGTGTGGGGTGTCCTACCGCTGACGCCGGGGGTGAGCTGGCAGGCGCATCTCTTTGGGGCACTTGGCGGAATCGCCGCCGGTATCTTCATTACCTCCGATGATCCGCCAGCACTGGCAGCCCGCAAGCAGCAGAAGAAAGCGGTTAAGCAGTCCGCGCGAAATAATATGTAGACAACTATCTAAATGGATTAAGTTTGTGCTGTGTACTGTTCGTTTTGATCAATATGGAACATAAGTTCTTCTAAGTTACTAGTGACTCCCTACGCCAAATGGGGGTATTTCCCTGCATAAATTAAGAAATTTCGCCTGAAACTATGAATTTTCTTAGACTTAAGTTATTCTTAGTTACATGAGCAACATGAATGCACAACTTGGTGGCCTTTCTGCCCATGAAGCTGACGTATGGTCCCGTTTCTGGACCGTGCAAATGCAGCTGCCGGCTTTTCTTGACGCACAGCTGAAACGTGATGCTGGTGTCGCTTATTTTGAGTTTCATGCACTGCAAAAGATTGCAGAGTCCAAGCGCAAATCGCGCCGCATGACAGACCTGTCCGAGGCAACGGCGATGTCTCTATCCCACCTGTCGCGCGTGGTCACGCGTCTGGAAAAGAAGGGCCTCGTTGTTCGTATTCCGGACCCAAATGATGGCCGTTCAACGTTTGCCACCCTTACCCCGGAAGGCGAAAAGACTGTGAAGTCGGCTCTGCCAGGCCACACCGCTGAGCTGCGCCGCGTTCTCTTTGACAACCTCAACAGCGCTGAGTTGGAGCAGCTTGCTCACGTTTTTGCTCGCATGAATTCCGCGCTCGTCGCTGAGCCGGGCCTCAACGATGTAGCAGTGGCGCCGGAGAACGCCAGCGTGGCGTAGGGGTTGAGCTGAGGATTCGTCGATAAGAAATTAGCTTCTCGTACCGCCCTCACCGTGGAGCGGTACACTTTTCTGCGTGGATAATAATGCGCCAATTGGCATCTTTGATTCTGGTTTTGGGGGACTGACTGTGGCCCGCGCGGTCATGGATCAGTTGCAACAAGAATCGGTGCTGTACATCGGGGATTCGGCGAACGGGCCTTATGGGCCGAAGCCGCTGGCACAGGTGCGTGAACATGCGATGGCGATCGCGGATGGTCTGGTCGAACGCGGCTGCAAGATGATCGTCATTGCCTGCAACACTGCCTCCGCAGCATTTCTGCATGATGCGCGTGAACGCTACAACGTGCCGGTAATTGAGGTAATCAAACCGGCCGTGCGTCGCGCGGTGGCCACCACTCGTAACGGCAAAGTTGGCGTGATTGGCACGGCAGCTACGATCCGCTCCGGCGTTTACCAAGACCTGTTTAATCTGACGCCTTCCGTTGAGGTGACCGCCGCGGCATGCCCAGCTTTCGTGGAGTTCGTGGAACGCGGCATTACTTCGGGCCGGCAGATTCTTGGTGTGGCTCAGGGCTACCTGGAGCCGCTGCAGGCTGCGGGGGTGGACACCCTCGTCCTAGGGTGCACCCATTACCCGTTGCTCTCCGGCGTTATTCAGTTAGCTATTGGTGAGGATGTCACCCTAGTATCCTCTGCTGAAGAAACCGCGAAAGATGTGCTGCGCATCCTCACAGAAAACGACATGTTCGCAGATGAAAGCCACCAGCCCACTCGGGTTTTTGAGTCCACGGGGGACCCGGAAACCTTTAATCGTCTTGCCACACGCTTCCTCGGACCTCACGTGGAGGCCGTGTCACATGAGAAGCTATAAGTGATTTACCCCATGTCAGCTGGGCATCATGGCAGGTCATTTGCGCCCTATGTTTAGGTATTTCCTAAGTTCCATGGCACAGTGATCGCATGAAACTGACTGTTCTCGGATGCACAGGGTCGCTCGCGGCCCCGGGCAACCCCGGATCGTCCTACCTAATCAATGCGCGCGTGGGGGACCCGGGAATTCTCATGGATTTTGGGCCAGGCGCATTGGCGGCGTTGCAGGAAGTCGGCGATCCCTCGGATACGCATCTGCTGTTCAGTCACCTTCACGCTGATCACTGCTCTGATACCGCCTCGCTGTGCGTGTGGCGGCGCTACCATCCCACAGCCCCCGCAATACGGCGCCATATGCTATATGGGCCGAGTTACGCGGCGGAACATTTGGGCCGGATGGGGGCGAATGGTCCGGATGAGATTGATGACCTGTCGGATACTTTCGACGTACGGGCCTGGGTCTCAGGTCAGCCGATACACATTGATGCAGTGACGGTCACACCGTTCGCGGTACTGCACCCAGCGGTGGAATCCCATGCCTTGCGCGTGGAGTCTAAGGACACTGGCAGTGTGATTGCCTATTCTGGCGATTCGGCTTACACGCCTGCGCTCGTTGAAGCTGCGCGTGGGGCTGACCTTTTCCTCTGCGAAGCAGCATGGGGGCCTACTGCTACAGCGGACACCCCACCCGGCATGCACATGTCTGGGCAGGAAGCCGGCCGGCTCGCACGGGAAGCAGGTGTGAATAAGCTCGTTCTCGTGCACATACAGCCGTGGTCTGACAAGTCTGCGACACTGGAAGCCGCGCGGGCGGAATTTGATGGTGAGGTTGTGTTGGGCTGCGCAAAGGATGTCTACGAAGTTTAAACCCGTGGCCTGTAGGCTCGTGGCATGACTGAAGAAAAATCCTTTGTCCGTGCTGACGGTCGCGCGCTCGATGAAATGCGTCCAGTGCGCATTACGCGTGGCTTTACGACGAATCCTGCAGGCTCCGTCCTCGTCGAATTCGGCAACACCCGCGTGATGTGTACCGCCTCCGCTGAAGAGGGCGTGCCCCGGTTCAAGAAAGACACTGGTGAAGGATGGCTCACCGCCGAGTACTCCATGCTGCCGGCAGCAACCCATGAGCGCATGCCGCGTGAATCCATGCGAGGCAAGGTCAAGGGCCGCACCCACGAGATTTCCCGCTTGGTGGGCCGAGCCCTACGCGCAGCAGTTGACTTGTCGCAGCTGGGAGAGAACACCATCCAGATCGACTGCGATGTGCTGCAAGCCGACGGTGGCACCCGCACTGCCTCCATCACCGGTGCCTACGTTGCTTTGGCTGATGCGATCGCCTACCTCAAGGAGCGCGACCTCGTTCCAGGCGAGCCCCTCCAACCACCAGTGGCCGCTGTGTCCGTGGGCATTGTGGACGGCCGAGTGAGCCTTGATCTGCCCTACGAAGAAGACTCCCGCGCAGAGGTGGACCTAAACGTTGTGATGACAGAGTCCGGCAACTTCGTCGAAGTGCAAGGCACCGGTGAACACGGCCTGTTCGGCCGAGACCAGCTCAACGCGATGCTCGACTCCGCGGAGAAAGGCTGCTACGAACTCATCACCGCACAGAAGGCGGCACTGGGGTGGTAAACACACCGTTGAAAATCCTGGTTGCCTCCGGTAACGCGAAGAAACTCCACGAGCTCGAAGCTGTCCTAGCGGAATGCGCCATTGAGGGTGTGGAACTTGTTTCGCTCAAGGATGTGGAGCCGTATCCGGAACCCGCTGAAACAGGTTTAACGTTTGCGGAGAACGCCCTGATCAAGGCACGCGCAGGTGCCACCGCCACGGGACTGGCATGCGTTGCAGATGATTCAGGCCTCGCCGTTGACGCTCTCAACGGCATGCCGGGTGTTCTGTCCGCACGCTGGTGCGGCACCCATGGCGATGACCAGGCCAACAACAACCTTCTGTTGGCGCAGATGAACGACATCGAGCACCGTACCGCCGCCTTTGTTTCGTGCTGCGCCCTCGTGGTCCCCGCCGCCCTGACAGCCAACGGACAACCCCGTGAGACCACGGCGGAAGGCCGCTGGGAAGGAGCCCTGCTCCGCGAACCCCGCGGTGAAAATGGCTTCGGCTACGACCCTCTGTTTGAACCAGCTGACTGCCCCGGCCGCTCCTCCGCCGAACTCAGCCCGGAGGAGAAGAACGAACGCTCCCACCGCGGCAAAGCACTGCGCGAGCTTGCGCCCGCGATCGCCGCACTGGTGGGAGCCTAAAGCGAGGGGTGCGTAGCAAAAAGTGTGTCACGTGCCGGCCTGTCGTGGTCGGTTTTGCTTCCGCGCCAAGTGTTTGGATCTTTTTTCGCTTTGTCGGGAACCGGGCTGTTCATGCTCGTTATGTGGCTTATTTGCGTGTCCTGAAACGCGACTCGGCGCTCGGAGCCTGTGGATAACTAGAAACTATTCACAGGCCCTTTTCGCGCGTTTCTGGTTTTCGGTTTAGTGTGCGTGGCATGAATCCTTTTGCAGCACTAGTGGCGGGTTTAACCAACCCGATGGAGTCCTTGGCATCCTTTGATGCCCAGGTGCTTATCGACGCTGGCTGCAGTCCTGCTCGTGTTCGCGAATGGGCCAAAGTTCACACGGACCTGACCCCCGTTAGGTAGACACCTGATATCCAGCCCAGTTGGGTTGAGAAGAAAGGTAATCTACCACCATGCCTAGGTACTCCGAGAGAGTGTCCGATTTTTTGTGTGCGGGGTTTGGTTTACAAGTAGTCCGCGAATCGGTCGGGGTATGCCACGGATAGTTGGTTGATGGCTTGTTTCCAGCCGTTGGCTTTCGCTCCTTCAATATAGC